>NZ_JANSIK010000094.1:0-11858 GCF_047462035.1 Synechococcus sp. R5-15
CATCAAAGCGCATTCCTCCCGGCACTGACCCTACGGGTACAGTGCGGGGCTCCTGCGATTTCTAGCTGAGCTGGGGGCTCAGAAGCCGTGGGCCAATACTTCCTCGGCGGCGCGAGTTCCCGCCCCTGGGGTGAAGTCGCTGTAGCCCACGGTGTGTAAAGCTGACTCCAGAGCAGCCAAGGTCATCAGCACATCGCGGTCGCTGATAAAGCCCAAATGGCCAATGCGGAAGATTTTGCCCTTGAGGTGGTCTTGTCCAGCGGCAAGGGCGATGTCGAAGTGTTTCTTCAAGGTGCTGCGGATGGTGTCAGCGTTGATCCCTTCGGGAGCGAGTACAGCTGTTACCGAAGGACTGGCCGCTGACTCTGGATCAACCAAGAGCTTTAGCCCCAGAGCCTTGACGCCAGCACGGGTGGCCTGGGCCAGCTTGGCATGACGCCGGTAGATGGCTTCCAACCCTTCTGCGCGCATCATGCGCAGGGTAACCTGCAGGGCGTAAAACAGGTTCACCGCCGGTGTAAAGGGAGTGGTGCCTTGGCGCAGGGCCTTTTGCGCCAGCTTAAAGCTCCAGTAGTACTTGGGAAACCTAGAGCGCTCCGTAGCGGCCATGGCCCGCGGGCTGACGGCCACAAATCCCAGCCCTGGTGGGATCATATAGCCCTTCTGGGATCCCGAGGCCACCACATCCAAGCCCCATTCGTCCATTAACACCGGCATTGCCCCCACGCTGGTGACCCCATCCACCAGGACGAGGGCTTCCCCGTGCTCGCGGGCAGCAGCAGCAATGGCTTGGACATCGTTGGCTACGCCGCTGGAAGTCTCCGAGTGGGTGAGGATGACGGCTTTGATGGTTTTTTCCCGGTCGGCAGCCAGCTTTTCTTGGAAGATCTCGACGGGGTAAGGGATCCCCCAGGGGGTTTCCACCCGCTCACACTGAAGGCCAAACTGCTCGGACATTTCCGCCCAGCGCTCCCCAAACTTGCCGTTCACCCCCACCAAAACCCGATCCCCAGGGCTGAGGGTGTTGAGGATCGCGGCTTCCATGGCACCAGTGCCACTGGCGGAAAAGACAAACACATCGGAGGCGGTTTGGTGCAGCCAGCGCAACCCATCGGTGACCTCTTCCAAAATGGCGGTGAACTCTTTGCTGCGGTGCTCGATGGGCCCCCGTGCCATCGCCAGCAGCGCACTCTCGGGAACGGGAGTGGGGCCGGGGATCATCAATATCAGCTTGTCTTTCATGCTTGCCCTGCTTGGGATGCAAGTAAGGTTTAAAAGGTGGCGGCCAGATTCGAACTGGCGCATAGAGGTTTTGCAGACCTCTGCCTTACCACTTGGCTACGCCACCCCATTGCTCAACTGGGCGCAGATATTGTATCCGAAAAGGGGATCCCCCTTCCAGTAACTAAAAGTAGCAGTTCCCAGCTCAGCTAGGCCTCAACCCTTTCTTCCTGCACCTTTAACAGACGGGATCCCAGCAGGCGCTGCAGCCAAGGAGCCAGAAACTTGCGGTTGGCCAACTGCTGCTGGGGATCCTGAGTTTCCAGAGGGAAGGGGGCAAGAGCCCGCAGGGCGGCAGTGGTAACACAGAACATGGCCTTTTGGAAGCTAAGGCAGATTTTCACCCGCAGGTCATCATCCCCGCGAGGCTGGCGGCGGTAGTGCTCTCGCAAGTAGGGGGGCAGGTGGCGCATCATATCCTGCATCAACAGGGTAGGCGGGATCCCAGCGCTGCCTACCGGCAGCGGATCGGCGTAGAGGGCGCCGTAGGCAAAGTCAGCCTGCTCAGCCGGGATCTGGTGGGCCTGGGCGTTGTAGGAAACCGTGCCCATAAACGGAAAGGAGCGGAAAAACACCGCTTCCACATAGGGGATAGCCGTATCTGATAGGAAAGTCAGACCCGCCGAGAGAGGGATGATCTCGTAGCGGCGGCCCCAGATGCAGGGAGCGTAGGTGATAGGCTTGTCGGCAGCTGCCACCAACCCCTGCTGGATGTGAGCCACCACGTCGGGAATGGTGAGGTGGGGTTCTGTCTCAGAGCGCTTGGCCAGCGCCAGGAAAATATCGCTCATCACCCGCCAAAACTGGCCCAAGCCGCTGTACATAGCCAGCATGCGCACCTGTTCTAGAGCAAAGTCGGGAAACAAGATCCCCAAGCCCTGCAAGAAGGGATTGAAGCGGATTTTGGCCCGGATGGCTCTCTTGGCCCGCTCGACAAATTCAGGGGTATCCAGGTAGCGGTCTAGCCCCCCTCCCCCATGCCAGAGCATAGCCTTCATGCAGTATTCGGCAAACTCGTAGTTGATGCGGTCATGCCACAGGTAGCGCAGCCATTTGCCCAGGGTAATCTCGCCGTTGAAATACTTAAACGCCGGAAAAAGCTCCAAAAATTGGTGGTCGGCAATAAAGATCAAATTGCGCGAATAGGCATCCAGCACCTCGCCGTAGCTATGCAGGATGCCAATGACCTCTAGGCGATTGGCAGGGGCATCCGGCACAAGGGCTCCCCCTGCCTCTAGGCGCTGGACAATAGGAGCCAGTTGCAGTTGCTCCAGAGGAGATAAGCCGGCCAGAAAGAAGCAGGAAGGAGCAGGAGCAAGAGTGGCAGTCATGGGAGCAAAAGAAACTCCGTCGATCTCATCAAATCATCAAAAGGAAGACAACCCAAACTGAAAGGCAGTGACCAGTCCTGCAACACCAGCTAGGTTAGCCTTGGCCAAGGCCAAGGTGGTGGACTCCACCCAGCGGGTTGCCCAGCTAGGCTGCAGGCCCAGTAACACCACCAGCGTTGCCAAAACAACAGCAGGCAGGCGCTCTTCAGTGGCGTGGCGTTGCATGGCTATGGCCACTTGCGAGAGGCGCCCAAAAAAGACACGGTTCACCATCAGCAGAAAATAGGCCGCCGTCAATCCCGTCCCCACCATGCACAGGAGCGTTTGCAGGGGAAAGACGGCAAAGCTGCCCCGAAAGAGGGTGAACTCAGCTATAAAGCCCACCATGCCCGGTGTGCCGCCACTGGCCATCACCCCTAGCACCATCAAGCTGCCAATAAGCGGTAAGCCCCGCTCCGGGTTGAGCAATCCCCGCAGCAGCTTGAGATCCCGTGTGCCGGTGTTGGCATAGACGGCTCCCACCAGAAGAAACAGCAGCGAGGAGATGAGGCCATGGCTGACCATCTGAAAGATGGATCCCACCAGGGAGAGGGGAGTGGCTGCTGCTACAGCCAAGAGGATGTAGCCCATGTGGGCAATGGAGCTGTAGGCCACCAGCTTTTTCATATCCTGCTGCACCAAGGCGTTCAGGGATCCATAGAGCACGTTAACCACCGCCCAACCGGCCAGCCAAGGCCCGGCTTGATCCCAGGCATCCGGCAAGAGCTGCAGGCCAAAGCGCACCAGGCCGTAGGTGCCCAACTTCAAAAGCAAACCTGCCAGCAACACGGAAATGGGGGTGGAAGCCTCCACATGGGCATCCGGCAACCAGGTGTGGAAGGGCACCAAGGGGATCTTGATGGCCAGGCCCAGCAGAATGGGAATAAGCAACAGGGTTTGTTGCACCAGGGGCAAGGGGTGAGCCTGCAGGACGGTATAGGTAAAGCTGTGGGCATCGCTCAGCCAACTGAGGCCGAAAAAGCCTACCAACAGCAGGATCCCTGACAGAGCTGTGTAAATCAAGAACTTGGTGGCTGCATAGGTGCGGCGCGGCCCTCCCCAGATGGCGATGAGCAAATACAGGGGGATCAGCTCCACTTCATAGAACAGGAAAAACAGCAGCAAATTCTGAGCCAAAAAAGCTCCGGCCACCGCTGCCGCCAGCATGAGCACCAAGCTGTAGTAGAGGCGGGGCCGCTCCACCTGGCCGCTGGCCCAAATAGCCATCAACACCAGTAGCCCGGTCATCACCACCAAAGGCAGAGAGATCCCATCCACTCCCACCTCATAAACCAAGCCCAACTGGGGGATCCAGGCCATTCTTTCCGCCAATTGCAGGGATCCAAGGTGGGGGTCAAAGATCAGCAACAGCCCCGCGCTCAGGCCAAACAAAACCCACCCAAACCCCAAGGCCAAAGCCCGGTGCAAGCCCTTCCCCGCCTGCTCGGGAATCAACCCAATCAAGATGCTCCCCAACAACGGGATCCCAATCAAAAGGCTCAACATGGCTCTCTCCCATCAATAGGCCAACCCCAAATGGGGCGAACGCAGTAGCCAAGCTGTAACCAACACCATCCCGATGACAATCACCAGCACATAGAGTTGCATCCGCCCCGACAGGGTGTACTTGAGGGCTTCGCCGCTGAAGAAAAAGGCCAGGCTCACCCCGTTCACCAAGCCGTCCACTCCGTTGCGATCCAGCCACTCCAATCCGCGGGAGAGGGCGCTGACCGGTTGCACCACCAGGGCTTGGTAGAGGTGCCCCGTGTAAAAGTCGTGGGCCAGCAGATCCTGCAACTCCGGCCAGGGCAGATATACCCTCCGTTGGTCCCCCCAGTACAGCCAGCCGCCAATGGCTGCCCCCACCAGCCCAGCAGCCGTCAGCAGAGCCGCCATCCACCTCAGCTGCGGGTTCCAGTCGGGATAGAGCCCCCAGCGCCCCAACAGCCAGGGCATGAGCAAGGTTTGCACCGTCAGGATGCCCATGGGCAGAGCCATCAACCAGCCCACCTCAGGGGCCCGGCGGGTTTTGGGTTGCGGGGATCCCAAAAAGACCAGGCCAAACACCCGCGCCAGGTTGAGAGCCGTCAGCCCATTCACCAGCAGCAGCACCCCCACCAGGGCCGGCTGCACCCCGCTGTAGACCAGCGCCAGGCGGGCCAGCGTCCAAAAGCACCCTAGGGGCAGCAGAGCCACCATCCCCAGGGATCCCACGGCAAAAGCGGCCACCGTGGCCGGCATGCGGCTGCGCAGGCCCCCCAGCTCTGTCAAATCTTGGGTAGAGGTGGTGTAGATGAGGGATCCCACTCCCATAAACAGCAACGCCTTAGCCAGGCCGTGCATCAGCAGCAACTCCAGGGCCAGCTCCGGCTGCTGCATTCCCACTGCCACAAACACCAACCCCAAGTAGGCGCTGGTGGAATAGGAAAAGGTGCGCTTGAGGTCAATTTGCGCCAAGGCCACCAGGGATCCGCCCAGGGCTGTGATCGTGCCGATGACCACCAAGACCCCATTCGTAATCGGCGACAGGGCCAAGAGCGGCTGCAGCTTAATCAGCACAAAAGCCCCGCAGGCCACCACTGCCGAATTGCGCAAAATCGAAGCCGGGTTGGGCGCTTCCATCGCCTCATCCAGCCACAGGTGCAGCGGAAACTGGGCGCATTTCCCCAAAGGCCCTGCAATCAAAGCCAACCCCATCAAAGCCGCCCAAGCCGGATCCAAGCTAGTCGTAGCCGCCCAGTCCCGCAGGCCGGAAAAGGTCAAGGCCCCAGAAAAGTTGGAAATTGCCACCACCCCCATCAGCAGCAACAGATCCCCTACCCGCTTGGTTAAAAACGCATCCCGCGCCGCCGTCACCACCAGAGGCTGGGCGTACCAAAAGCCCACCAGCAAATAGGTGGAAAGGGTGAGCATCTCCAGCAGGGCATAGCTGAAAAACAGCGAGTCACTGAGGGCGATCCCTGTCATTCCCCCCTCGAAAAAGCCCATCAGGGCGGCAAAGCGACCCAGGCCCCAGTCCCTATCCAAATACCCCAGCGCATAGATCTGGGCCAGCAGGCTCAAACCGCTGATCCAGACGACGGCCCCCATTGTCAGAGGCGAGATCTCCAAAGACAGGGTCAAATCCAGATCGGCCACCCGAAACCAGGGGTAGTTCAGGATCTGGGGATCCCGACCCCAAACCTGCCGCAACAGCCAAAGGCCATGGGCAAAGGCGGCAAAAGTCAGAAGGATGTTGAGGTAAGCTGCCGGGCGCGGGCCACTGCCCTTGACCCACCCCGTTGCCCAGGGAATGGCCAAAGCTGTTCCCGCCCACCCATAGCAAGGGATCCACCAACTGCTCTCCAACCCCAAAAGAAGGTTCAAGGCCATCAAATACTTAAAAACGGAAAACTAAACTTAACAGCAATAAGTCGGGCCTGTTAACGACCTGCTCCCCATTTCACAATATATTTCACAATGTGTCTGGCTCGAACGGTTCCAAAACCGGGCCGGATGGCTTGAGCCAATCTCGAAGTTGAGCGGCAATGCGCCGGGCGGCCCCTGGGGATCCCATGCGGCGGCGTCCATGGGCCCGCAACTCAGCCGCGTAGTTGGGATCGGCGGCCAGGCGTTCCAGAATCCGGCCAACCACGGCGGGAGCCTGCTCCACTGAGGTCAGGTGGACGGCGGATCCCAAAAGACGGGTCTGCGCTTCGGCAAAGCGCGGGGTAAACTGCGGTCCCTCTCCCGGCAGGGTCACCACCGGTTTTCCCAAGCCCACACATTGCTCGGTGGCCGTTCCCGCCATGGCCAGCACCACCGTTGCTCGTTGGGCACAGGCCCCGAAGTCCCCCCAAACCAGAAGTACATCGCTGCGCTGAGATGGGATCCAAGCCTGAAGCGGGTCTCGCTCCAGGTTGGGGCTGAGGGCAGCATAGACTTGCAGCTCCGTTGGGAGCCGCTCCACCACCTGCATCATCAGAGCCCAGTTGCGATAGGCTTCCGGCGGACGGGATCCGGGCAAGAGCAGCAAGGCCGGTCGGTGGGGATCCAAAGGCAATGTCCCGCGTGGCTCTAGGCCATCCATCATCGGGTTGCCCAGGTAAAAGGCCCTTAGGCCCCGTTTTTGCAAAGCTGTAGCCGTCAGCTCATCCCGCAAAAAAGAACCCAGGCAGCGTCGGTGGGCCATCAGCCAGCGCTCCCAGGGCAGGTAATCGGAAATCGGCTGCCCAAAAGGGATCCAGGGGCGTCGGTAGGGCCCCCGTTCATCTCGCCAGTAATAGTCCGACTTGGCCGTGCCCACAAAGACGTAGGGGATCCCGCTCCACCACGCCATCAGCAAGGGCACAATATCCCCCACGGCCAGCACCAGGTTCCTCTGGGCTGCTGCCCGCCGAACCAACGCCAATTGCCGCCCCGTCAGCCCCAGCAAACCGGCCCGCAAATCCCGCCACAACTGCCGCCAATCCTGATAAATAAACCCCCCCGACGGCATCACCTGGGCAATGGGCAGCAGGGGGATCCCTTGGCGTTGGTAGGCTGTCCCTTCTCCCACAATCGGCAAGGCTTGCACCGGGATCCCCAGTTGGACTAGGGCAACAGCAAGGCGACTGCCCACCTCATCTTCCCCGTGTCCATTGCTCAGACACAGCACCTGCGGTGGATTCGTTGGATTCCATTGGGTTTCCACAGCTTGCCGTAGGCGCAATCTGGGCTGAATCAAGAGGGATCCCCCAGCTCACCAGAAATCTCCTCATAGAATAGAGCCAATCCAAGAGGGGAACCCGGGAGATGATCCGAAATGAGCGACAACGAGCCGAGCTTATTGCAGCGGTAGAAGCCCTTCAGCTGGAAGGCCCCTACTTTATAGAAGAGCGCCTCGCCCGCCATCGCGGCCCTTTCTTGCGGGCAGTGAAAGATGTGCCTGTAGGGGGAACTTGGTGGGAGATCCGCTACTTTCCCGCCTGCGAGCGCTATGCTTGGGCCTACTTGCCGGAAGGGGCCGGCCCACGGGCCTTCGCCTGGGGACACACGCCGCAGCAAGCCTTTCTTAACGCCTTATGGCATCACTCCCTTTCTCCTCAGGGCCAAGGACAGCCTCAGGGAAACCATTCCGATTTACAGTGAATTGACTACTCTCCACCCTACTGACTTGCTTCCGGCTAAGGGTAGGACGGGGCTTTAGGCGCATTTTTTTGGTAAAAATTAAGCAACTCTCTTCCCACGTATAGGGAACATGAAACCCCAGGCCGTCGCCCGTATCCTGGATGCCAACCTCGATCGAGCTCGTGAAGGACTACGGGTATTGGAAGAATGGTTTCGTTTCGGCCTGGAAGAGGGAGAGCTCTCTGCCGAATGCAAGGCCATGCGCCAAGCCCTAGCCCGCTGGCACAGCGATCCCCTGCGTTTGGCCCGCGATACCCCCGCCGATCCAGGCACCCAGATCTCCCACCCCCAAGAGGAGCAACGGCGGGATCTCCGCCACCTCTTGCAAGCCAATTGCAGCCGTGTGCAAGAAGCCCTGCGGGTGTTAGAAGAATACGGCAAGTTGGCCGAATCCCACCACTGGGTGGCCCCTGGCCTGGCCAAGCTGGCCAAAGACATGCGCTATCGGCTCTACGTCTTGGAAAGTGAACTGCTGGGCGGATCCCTGCGGCAGCGTCTCCTGGCAGCCCATCTTTATTTGGTGACCAGCCCTGTGCCCCACTGGCTAGAGGTGGTGGAAAAATCCCTGCGGGGTGGAGTGACCCTGGTGCAATATCGCCGCAAAAACCTCCCCGACGGCGAGATGCTGCGGGATCTCAAACAGCTGCGGCAGCTGTGCGACCGCTACCAGGCGCTGATGATCGTCAACGACCGGGTGGACTTGGCTCTGGTCAGCCAGGCTGATGGGGTTCACCTGGGCCAGACGGATCTGCCGGTCGCCCAAGCTCGGCACCTCCTGGGATCCCAGCGGCTCATTGGCCTGTCCACCACCAACGCCGAAGAGCTGGCCCAAGCCCTGAACAGCGACGTGGACTACATCGGCGTCGGCCCCGTTTACCCCACCCCCACCAAAGCGGAGAAACCCCCTGCCGGCCTGGAGTACGTGCGCCTGGCTGCCGAGAAAGCCCACCTGCCCTGGTTTGCCATCGGCGGCATCGATCCCCACAACCTGCCCGAGGTGCGTCGAGCTGGGGCCACCCGTGTAGCTGTGGTGCGGGCTTTGATGGAAGCTGCCGATCCCACCCAGACAGCCCGCACCATGCTGGCCGAACTGCAAGGGATCCCTGCCCTATCCTAAAGATCAACCGTGAAGCTCAACCGTGAGCATTTTGCTGCTTATTGGCTGTTCCAATCCAAATGGTTTCTGAACAAGTGAGAGGAAGATGAAGTAAGGATGTTCTAAACTCCAGAGGCGATGACAGAAGCCGCAAGAAAAACAAATCCAGACAGCAGGGATCCTGCCCTGGTCGAGATCCCGGCGGAGCTGCAAGCAGGGCTGGTGACAGAGCTGGATTTGATGATCCGGGCCCGCTACCCCCTGGTTTACTTGGTCTCTCCAGAAGAAGAGCCTGCCGATGCCGTGCTAACCCAAGTAGCCAGACGGACAGACCCACCGCGGCAATTGTTGTTCTGGGACTTGGTGCGGGGCTGGCAAGATACAGGCGAGGATCGGGGCTCCATCATGGCGGCACTGGGGCGGGTGTGGCGCTCTGCCCCCAACGAGGACACCCTGTTTGTGCTGCGGGATCTGCACTTTGTGTTGCGCAACGCCAGCAGCGACAAAAACGCTCCCATCATCCGGGAGCTGAAAAACCTCAGCCGCGAGCTCAAGCGCACCCGCAAGATGCTGATCCTGCTCAGCCACACCCTGGAAGTGCCCAGCGACCTGGCAGAGGAGGTCACCGTCGTCGATATTCCCTTGCCCAATAGCGAAGAGATCAGCCGCCTCATCCAGCTCTACGTGGCCCCAGATAAACTCAAGCTCACCCCTCTGGCCCGCGAGCAACTGGTCAAAGCTTGTCAGGGACTGAGCCGAGAACGTATCCGCCGCGTTTTGGCCCGCGCTTTGGCCGCCAAGCAGGAGGTCAATGAAGCCGATATCGACCTGGTGCTAGAGGAGAAAAAGCAGGCCATCCGCCAAACCGGCATCCTGGAGTTTTTCACCGCCCGCGAGACCCTCAAAAGTGTGGGGGGCCTGGATAACCTCAAGGCCTGGGTGCGAGTGCGGCAAGAAGCCTTTACCGAAGAGGCGCGGCGCTATGGCCTGCCCAACCCCAAAGGCGTGCTGCTGGTCGGGATCCAGGGCACCGGCAAATCCCTCTCCGCCAAGACCATCGCCAATGAGTGGCGGCTGCCCCTGCTGAGATTGGATGCCGGGCGGCTGTTTGCCGGCATCGTCGGCGAGTCGGAAAGCCGGGTGCGGCAGATGATCCAACTGGCGGAGGCGATGGCCCCCTGCGTGCTTTGGATCGACGAGATCGACAAAGCCTTTGGCAACATCACCAGCAGTGCCGATGGAGATTCTGGTACCAGCCGCCGGGTGTTTGGCAGCCTGATTACCTGGATGCAGGAGAAGACCAGCCCCGTTTTCATTGTGGCCACTGCCAACAACGTGCCGCTGCTGCCGCCGGAGCTGTTGCGCAAGGGCCGCTTTGACGAGATTTTCTTCTTGAACCTGCCCACCCACGCTGAGCGCAAAGAGATCTTCCGGGTGCATTTGCAGCGGTTGCGCCCCAGCCGCCTGCGAGAATTTGACCTGGAAGCTTTGGCAGCCGCAGCTCAGGATTTCAGTGGTGCCGAGATCGAGCAAGCCATTGTAGATGCCATGTACAACGCCTTTGGGGGCAGTGGCAGCGGCGCCCGGCGGGACTTTACCCAAGAGGATATCCTGCAGGCCATCCGCGAAACCGTGCCCTTGGCCTCGATTGCCCGCGACCAAATCGAAAGCCTCAAGTGCTGGGCCGCCCAAGCCGGTGCCAGAACGGCCTCTCAAGATGCCCAAGTGCTGCAGGAGATGAAGCAGTGTTTTGCCTCTTCTTGAGATTCAGAATGTTGAGATTCAGAATGGGTGAAATCCACCTCCCAGCCCAAATAAGGCGGCTAGTATGCCAATACCCACAGCAACTCCAGCCGCTATCTTCAAGTTTTCTTCTAGGCTTTTAGCATCTGCCTTTTCCTTCATTGCAGTTAGCAAAAATAGCTGATCCTCCTCACTCAGCCCACTTATAAAATGGGGATATAGATTCGATAGGGACAGCTTTAAAATGATCGATCCTACTTCTACAGTGAAGCTCAAGCTGGGAAAGCTTCGAGTTCCTATCTTTCTCTATCTGGGCTATTACTGATTTTGCCTCTTCCTGTAGCTTCTTAGCGCTCTCAACTTGCGACTTGCTATATCCTTTATCAAAAATGGCCATAAAAAGACTAATAACTGAGATTAGAAAGAGCACAAGCCCGATTGAGCTACTTAAGGCACCAATGAACAAGCTCAGGACTAAAAGCGAGAGGGCACCCGGTATAGTGTCACTTTTGGTGGCAAAGGTATGATCAATTTTAGCTTCCTCTTGTTTTATTCCGATAGAGATCAAGTTTCTCCTTAACTCAGTTTTATTCCGATAGAGATCAAGTTTCTCCTTAACTCAGACTTAACTTGCTCCACTCTTTGGTTATAGTTGGCCTCGATGTTTTTCTTACGACGTTCTATCTCTTCTGCAGCTTCCTTTATCTTGTCGAAGTCAAAGGGCCAAGGTTTGCCATCTTGTGTGCTGTAACCGCGTTCTGCTTTTAAGTCTTGGTCATACCCGCTCCCTTTTGTGGGCGAAGTCTGGGAAAGCCTTTGGGAGTCATAGGCTTTTCGCTTCACAGGATCACTCAGGACCGAGTATGCTTCCTGAATAGACTTAAACTTTTCCTCAATGTACTGCCGCCCCTTAACAGGTGTATCTGGGTGAAGTTTATCGGGATGGTATTCTTTGGCAAGCCGCCTGTAGCTCTCTTTAATTTCTTCTAGAGTTGCATTGGGCTGTAATTCCAGCTCGCGGTAAAGGTCTTTCATGGGAGGATCCGGCGCAGGGGGCCTTGTGCCAGCTACTTTGATGCGGGGATCCTATTCCGTAAACTACCCGGCTCCGACCGCTAAGCGGTACGGAGCGGGCTTTCAGTAGCCCTGGGCCTGCTCTGCTCTACCAGAGAACAAAACAGGCCCGAACCTCTAGGCTGGTTTACGACAGCCCCCAAGAG
>NZ_JANSIK010000095.1:0-20915 GCF_047462035.1 Synechococcus sp. R5-15
ACAAACAGAATGCTATCGCTGCATAGTTGAACAGTGATGTTCAGCAGTGTTCAGCGTAAATGTATCAGACACACAGATCCAGGCTTTGTTGGGCGTCGCCCCCGCTTTCTGCCCTGGAGTGCTGCAGTGGTGGGGGCAGGTTTGCTTTGGGCCTGGAGCGGGCATCGCTGGATCCAGAGCGGGTTGAACCTGGTTCGGGCGGGATCCACGCAGGATACAGAAGCTTTGCAGGAATTTGTAACCACCTTGGCCCAAGTGTTGTCGGGAGTGTTGGGCTTTACCCTCTCGGTGGTGGCCATTGTGGTGCAGTTGAGCGCGGATCGCTTCACGCCAAAGGTCACGGAGCTGTTTTTGCGCGAGAAAGTCAATTTCTACCTCTTCTTTTTCCTGATTTTGGCCAATGTGGTCAGTTTGTGGAGTTCGGCAGCCCTGGGCTTTTACGTTCGTGTTGGCGTTGCGGAGCAACACCCTCCAGGGTTGCTCGTCGGGCTGAATCTGCTGCTGGGCACAGCTTCGTTTTTGATGCTGATCCCCTACTTTCGCTTCGTGTTTCACTTTTTGCAGCCGGCTTCGATTATCCATCGCATTGAGCAGCAAGTGCGGCAGGCCATCCTGGGATCCCTTGCTTCCAGATCCCGACGTTCGCGTCAGCGGTGCGGAGCACTTTCCAGACGACTGGGATCTACCTCCAGCTCCGAACAGCGCCGTTTCTCCTGGCAGCAGCCCTCTGCGCCAGAACCTTGCGTGACAGCTCATCAGCGCTGCCTGTCTGCCCTCGATGAGATCAAAAGCATCGCCACCAGCGCTCTCCGCCAACAGGAGGGAAGCATTCTCTTGGAAGCCTTGGATAGCCTGAAGTCTCTATGGGTCTTCTATGCCGCTCACAAAGCACAACTGCCCCCTGCCTGGTTTCTCCTTACTCCAGCTCTGTGGCGGGATCCGGACTTTGCTTCGGTGGATAGGGGCCTGCTGGGCCGGATCGAGGCAGAAGGATCCTGGCTGGAGCTGAAGATCCTGCGGCAGTATCAAGCCTTATTTGCCGAAGGGCTAAACGGCATGCGCCAGGCGAGCACCCTGGTGGCCATTCACAGCCGGGAGCTGGGGATCCGCGCCCTGGAAACCCAACAACTCACGGTAGCGGGGTGGGTGATCAAGTTTTTCAATACCTATCTGCGGGCCGTCATCAACGCGCGAGACATCCGCAGCGGCTACAACCTGCTCAAGCAATACCGTTTGTTGGCCGAGGCAGCCCTACAACACCGCCAGTCGGCTCTGGTCTTGCAGATTGTTGGCTACTTTCGCTACTACAGCTTAATTGCCTACAAAGCTGGCCTCTTTTTCCTATCTGAAACCTTTGGCTTTGATCTGGGAATGTTGGCCCAGTCGAGCTGTGCTCTGGGCTCTGAAACAACGGAAGCCATTGTGCAAGCCTTGTTACGTCTGGATCAGGATCCCGAAAGCGAGCAACAGGAAACCACCCTGCGTGGGATCCGCAAAACCCAAGTCCGCTTGGCAGCCTATTTCCTCAGTCGTGGCCGGGAGGACTGGGCCAGGCTGATCTATCAGGATATGCAGCACGAGCCCCTGGCGCGCCTACAGAGCATCCACCAAGAGCTGCTCTCTACGGCTGCAGAGTTTTGGGAGTTTACCGACCGGGGGGAGAACTTCTACTACTTGGAGCCCGCTCTTTGGCCCTATGCCGAGCAGTTTTTTAGCTGGTTTCAGGGCTTAACCTTGCCGGCAGATAAGCTGAAAAGCTCCTCTGGATCTCTGGAGCTTCCCTAAAAAATTCTGCCGCTCGCGTAAGCGGGACGGAGTCCTTGTCTAGTCTGGTTAGAGCCGCCCCTTGCTGACTTGTCCCATGCGTCCTTTCGGCAACCCCAACCGTCTGGGCAGTTCTCCTAGCCGCAGATCCCTGCCGGGATCCAGCTCCTTCGTTCAGTTTCGCCGCGACCCGCACCTAGTGCCCTTTTGGGGCCTAAGCCTACTAGTCATGGGCCTGGCAGTGCCTCTGTTTGTGCTTTCGGGGGCGGATCCCAGTTTGGCTGGCTGCGACGAGAGCTTTTATGCCCAAATGGCCCGCGAGCTGCTGCGGGGAGGGCATTGGCTGGGGCCCACTTTTTTGGGGGAGCCTTTTTTCGAGAAACCCCCTCTGCTCACCTGGAGCGTGGCCCTCAGTTTTGCCCTGTACGGGGTAAACGAGTGGGCAGCGCGGCTGCCAGGGATCCTCGCTGCTTTGCTCTCCATTCCCCTGGTGGGTTGGATTGGGTGGTTTTTTTTGCCGATGCGGGCGGCCTTTTTGGGGATGGCGGTTTTGCCCCTGTGCTACCTCTGGGTGCAGCAGGGGCGGCTGGTGGGGCAGGATGTGCCCTTGACCTTTCTGGAGCTGCTGGGGATCCTGGGGCTGGTCAACGGTATCCGCGGCCACAGGGTTTGGTTTTGGCTAACCGGAGTGGCCTTCGGGCTGGGCCTGCTGATGAAAAGTGCCATGATCCTGCTGCCGGGGGCGGCTTTGATCCCCTATCTCGTGCAGCAACGGCGCCGCTGGATGGGATCCGCCCCATTTTGGCTGGCGCTTGGGCTGGGCTTGGGGATTTTTGGCCTCTGGCTAGGTCCAGCCATGCAGGTGTATGGCCCACAGGTGCTGACCACCCTGGTGGGGAAGGTGTGGGATCTGGGGCAAGAGCCCTTCCATGCGGATGCCACCGGCTGGTACTACTTTTGGCACATTCCCGTTCATGGCTTCCCGTGGACGGTTTTGGCTTTGGTGGGTGGCTTTCTCCTGGTGCGCCAGCAGCCGGGATCCACGCTGCTGATCTGGTCTTTCCCCCTGCTGCTGTTGTTGTTGTTGCAGCTTTATCCCACCAAAACCCCCTACTACACCGTGCAGCTTTACCCCTGGCTGGCTCTCTTGGCCGGGGTAGCCTTGGATCAAGCGTTGGCTATGCGGGGTCGCGTCAGCGGTGCGGATCGCGTTAGCGGGACGGAGTCCTTGCACTTAAAGCCCCGTCTGGCTCAGGTGATCTCTTGGGGACTGGCAGCGGTGGGGCTGTTGCTGTTGGGTTTGGGGGTGGCCGTCCGGCTAGGTGTAGACGGTCTGGAGCTCCTACAGCCTCATGCTTGGCCGCTGGTGGCGATGGGTCTTTTGTACCTCTTGCTGCCGGGGATCTGGAGTTGGCGGCGGGTGTTGCGCTGTGCCGGCAGTCTGTGGGTGGGAACCCTCTTGTTGGCCGGGATCCTCGCCATGATCACCATCGTCTTGCGGCCTGATTTCGGCAACTTCAGCCCTGCTTTTGCCCGCATGGATTGGAGCCAGATGCTGCCCCCGTCCGTTCGCGCTATTCGGACGGAGTCCTCGACAGAGGCTGGGGAGACGGTGGTGGATATTGGCCGCAGCGGCTTGCCGGATGTCTGTCAGGCCCAGGCCATCGCTTTTTATACCCCTAATCCGGGGAGATGGGTGGATGATCAGGCTCTGCGACGAGGGGAGCATGGAGACTACCTTTGGGTATCTCCGGTGCAGGCAGAACAGGTGGAGATCCGGGATTTGGGGTTACAACCTCTAGCGGCGGTGGAGGGCTGGCAACTGGTGCGCCGTTTGGATCCCCTCTTGGAGCAGGGCAGCGGGGAGCCTCTTTGAGTTTAAAAATCTTAAGTTTAAGAATCCTAGGAAGTGTTATGGCGGGAATAGCGGAATCGGGCCGGTCGTGGGTGTCTCTAGAGCGTACCTGGGTAATCCAGGGATTGGCTTGGCTGGCAGCGCTGCTATTTGTGGCGGGGGTGATCCTGCTGGCGGGGGCTTCACCTCTCCAGGTGGCGGCCAGCATGTGGCAGGGGGCCTTCGGCACTGAAGCTCAGTTTGGCCGGGTTTTGGCAACGCTGGCTCCCCTTGTCCTCTGCTGCTGTGGGCTGGTGTTTACGTTTGTTGCCGGTCTCTACAACTTGGGCATCGAAGGGCAAATGGTGGTCGGGGCAATTGCGGCCACGTTTCTGGTGCGTCTGGAAGCGGGATGGTTGCCGCCGTCACTGGTCATTACCTTGGCGCTTTTGGCCGGGATCCTGGGGGGGGCGGGCTGGGGCCTGTTGGCTGGGATCCTGAATGTGTGGGGGCGGGTCAACGAGATCTTCGCTGGGCTGGGGCTGAATTTTGTTGCCCAAGGTTGGGTGCTCTACCTGATCTTCGGCCCTTGGAAAAGGCCGGGGGTGGCTTCCATGAGCGGGACGGAAGTGTTGGATCCCCGTCTGTGGTTGCCCACCTGGGGGCGGTCAGAGGCCAGTCCGGTGGCGTTGCTGCTGGCCCTGTTGGCTTTGGCCCTGACGGTGCTGGTGGTGGGCAACACTCGCTTCGGCCTGCAGTTGCGGGCGGTGGGGAAAAACCCTGTAGCTGCTTTCCGGTTGGGGATCCCGGCTACCCGCAGGTTGCTCATGGCATTTGCCTGCTGTGGGGGCTTAGCAGGGCTGGCGGGCGCCTTGCAGGTGTTGGCTCTGTTCCATCGCCTCATCCCCAATATCTCCAGCAATTTGGGCTTTCTGGCCTTGTTGGTGGTGATGCTGGCAGGCTTTAACCCCCTGCTGATTTTGCCGATTGCCTTTTTCTTCAGCAGTCTTAACATCGGCAGCTTGCAACTGCCTCTCTCTTTGCAATTGGAGTCTTCTTTGGCCGGTGTGATTCAGGGATCCCTGGTGTTGTTCGTCTTGCTGGCCCAAGGGATCAGCCGCCGCTACTTCCTTGGGAAAGGTTAATGGCTTCGGCGATTTCTGGGATCCCTTTGCGTTAGCGTTGCGCAACAACGAGATTTAACTCCTATCGCGGGGGAAAACTTTGGATTTTTCTGCTCAGGACAGTGGTGCGGTTCCTCTGCCGTAGGCATAGCACCATCAACATCGGGAAATGAGGCTATCGTAGAAGGATGAATCGGACATCCCCTTTTTCAAATCGACCGCTCATCGGCGTTACCACCTGCAACCGCAATGACGAGGGAGACTTTGTAGCGCCAGGCCGCTATGTGGATGCCATTCGTGCTGCCGGAGGGATCCCTGTTCTTTTTCCCCCAGGCGAAAGCGAGCCCCAGGTTTTGCTGTCTTGGATGGATGGCCTGGTGTTGACCGGTGGCGGCGACCTCTGCCCCAGCACCTTTCGCGGTAGCGGGACGGAGTCCTTTGGAGAGGATCCGCAACATCCCCAGGTGCGCTATGTGAACGCGGAGCGGGATCGATTTGAGGTGGCCTTGGCTCAGGCCGTGCTGGCCCAGGGGATCCCTGTTTTAGGCATTTGCCGGGGGATGCAATTGTTAAATGTGGTCAGTGGCGGCAAGCTGTTCGCGGTAGCGGGACGGAGTCCTTGCGGGCATGAAAGATGTCTTGGTACTCAAATACGCTCGTTAGGCTGAGGCTTTGCCAGGGCGGGATCCCTCTGCGGCAGCTCAACACCCCAGTAGCCAGCAGAAAGCTGCCCCATGCTAGGCTCTAGGCGGTGCTGCCCTAGTCGGCAAGGGGGGACTTGAAGGATATGAAAAAAAGGGTGGGCAGGGTAGTTTTCGCAAGTGCTTTAACTTTTTTTGCCAGTTCAATTCTTCTGAGAGCCTACGGTTCGCATTCAATCGAGTGGGCTCGCCAGTTCGGAACTCCTGCGAATGAGGTGGCTGACTCTATTGCTGTCGATCGCGCCAGCGGTGCGGAGCACTTTCGCGCCAGCGGTGCGGAGCACTTTGGACAGGGCAATGCTTGGGTAGCGGGAACCACTACGGGAGCCCTTCCTGACCAGTTGAGCGCTGGGAGCTGGGGTGCTTCTGTGCTTCAAGTACAGTCGCTAAGCCTGAGCTTCCTTCCCTTGGGAGAGCGGCCATGCACCGAATAGCTGCTTTGCCAGGGGGATGGGATCCTTCCCAAGCCGGCGTCATTTTCTTGGAGCAGGATCCCGCTCCCATTGTTGTTCTCTCGGCAGCCGATACGGATCTCACGGCCTTGAGCGCAGCCCTGCGCCTGTTGCCCGGCGATTTTCCGGCGGTGCGGGCGGCCAATTTGTTGCAGTTGCAACAGCCCCTAAGCCTGGATGACTATGCCGAGAGGGTGCTGCGGCGGGCGCAGGTGGTGCTCCTTCGCCTGTTGGGGGGAAGGGCCTACTGGAGCTATGGCCTGGAGGTAGCCAAGCAGGTGGCCGCCGAGGAGGGATCCACCCTGATCGTCATTCCTGGGGACGATCGCCCCGACTGGGATTTGGTGAGCCATTCCACTGTGCCCCTGGCGGTGGCGGATCGGGTGTGGCGGTACTGGCTGGAGGGGGGAGCGGAGAATGTGGCTGCCTGTCTGCTGTTGCTGGCTGGGGAGTTCCTAGGGGGCCAATATTCGGCGCCGGATCCACAAGGGTTGCCTCGTCTTGGGATCTACCAACCTCCCGTAGCCTCGCCGACGGATCCCCAAGCTCCCAAGGTGGGGATTTTACTCTACCGGGCCCATGTTCTGGCGGGGAATACAGAGCCGGTGGATCAATTGGCAAAAGCCTTGGTGGAGCGGGGGCTGCAGCCTCTGTGCCTTTACACCTACAGCCTTCAAGATCCCGACTTGCCCCAGGCCATTCGGGATCACTTTGGCAGCCAGATTGACCTGTTGCTCAACACCACCAGCTTTTCTCTGGCGCGGTTGGACAGCCACCAGCCCGATGTAAGCCTGTGGCAGGAATTGGATGTGCCCGTTTTGCAGGTAATCCTTAGCAGCGGATCCCGGCAGAGCTGGGAGGACTCCACGCGGGGATTGGGGGCGCGGGATCTGGCCATGAATGTGGCTTTGCCGGAGGTGGATGGGCGCATCATCAGCCGCGCCATTTCCTTCAAAGCGGTTCAACAGCGGGATCCCCGGTTGCAAACGGAGGTGGTGGCCTATGCGGCTGTGCCGGATCGGGTGGAGTTTGTAGCAGATCTGGCAGCCAACTGGGTGAAACTGCGGCGTACCCCCCCTTCCCAGCGGCGACTGGCTTTGATCCTGGCCAACTACCCCAGTCGGGACGGGCGACTGGCCAATGGGGTGGGTCTGGATACCCCTGCCAGTTGTGTGGAAATTCTCAAAGCTTTGGCGGGAGCTGGCTACTCAGTAGATCCCCTGCCCCAGACTGGAGATGAACTCATCCATTGGCTAACCGAAGGCCAGACCTACGACCCCTTGGGATCCCTGCGCCCGGCTCGGCAATGCCTTTCTGCTGCCCTTTATCGAGATTGGTTTGCCCACCTGCCTGAGCCCATCCAAGCCAACCTCATTCAGCAATGGGGGAATCCGCCCGCCCAAAACATCCCCATCGCCGGTCTCCAGTTGGGGCACGTTTTTGTTGGCATTCAGCCCCCGCGAGGCTATGACCGGGATCCGTCCTTGAACTACCATGCCCCGGATCTGGTGCCCCCCCATGAGTACCTGGCTTTTTACCTGTGGTTGCGGCAGGTCTTCGGCACTCAAGCGGTGGTGCATGTGGGCAAGCACGGCAACCTGGAATGGCTGCCCGGCAAGGGATCCGCCCTTTCCGCCACCTGCTACCCGGAGATGGCCCTGGGGCCGCTGCCCCACTTCTACCCCTTCATTGTCAACGATCCGGGAGAGGGATCCCAGGCCAAGCGGCGAGCCCAGGCAGTGATTATCGACCACCTCACCCCGCCCCTTACTCGTGCTGAGCTGTACGGCCCCCTGGCGGATTTGGAACGGCTGATGGATGAGTACGTGCAGGCCCAACAGTTGGATCCCAGTCGTTGTCCCCTGATTCGCACCCAGATTCAGGAGCTGGTTCGAGCAGAGCATCTAGACCAACAGTTCAACCTGGAAAAAGAAGAAGATTGGAATCGCCTGGATGGCTATCTTTGCGAGCTAAAAGAATCCCAGATTCGCGATGGGCTGCACATCTTTGGCCGGATCCCTGCCGGTGAGCAGCTTGTTGATCTGGTGGTAGCCCTGGCCCGCTACCCTGGCCACGGGCAACTGGGGATTACTCAGGCCATTGCCCGCGATTGGGGATGGGACTGGGATCCCTTGACCGCCGATCTAACGGATCCCTGGCCAGACAAACCGCCAGCCCAGTAGCTATTCCAGTTTCAAATACGGTCTGCCTTAGCTCCCCTCTCCCTCTGAGAGAGAGGTCGGCGGTGAGAGATTCAAAAGGAGTTGATTGGGATCCCCTCTCAACTCCTCCTGAGCTACCACTTGAACAAAAATTGAAGCAACCTAGAGAGACGGCTGGATCCTGGTGCTGCGCTTCAAAACAAGCTCAACTGAGAATCCCTTTCCCAGCACCGGGAAGCCTCAGCAGGCGTTTCAATAGCGAGATTGAAAACTCCGCCGCCGCTCGCCGCCACTGTTCGCGTTACCAGAGCGGAAACCTGAGGTGGGGCGTTCTTCTCGCGGGCGAGCTTTGTTCACCTTGAGGTCGCGCCCCATCCATTCCGCCCCATCCAGCGCAGCAATGGCAGCTTGCTCCTCTGCTTCAGAGCTCATTTCCACAAACCCGAAGCCCCGAATGCGGCCTGTCTCGCGGTCAGTGGGGATTTGCACCCGCTTGACAGAACCGTACTCAGCAAAAACAGCGGTCAAATCCGCTTCTGTCACCTTAAAGGAAAGGTTGCCAACATAAATCGACATAGACGATCTCCGAAAGAGAGAGTAACAAAGGGTGAGATGTTCGGAGAGCCGTCTGCCAATACAAAACGTGAAAATCCGTCAAGACCAGAAGAAACGAGCACTACAACCGATAACAATCTCAGCTTCTATCCTAACACAGAAGCAGGGGTTCACCACTTCGATTTCGCGAAATTCTGGGGACATTGCCTTCACACCCCAACTGGCCCGGCCCAAACACTCCGCTGCCCTACCTGCGCTGACGCCACCTCAGCCCAGCTTCTCCAGCCTGGATCCCAGTAACCTCATCTGGGCTTCCAGCTCCGCCAGTTGCTCCTGACTGGCTTGCACCACTTCAGGGTTGGCCCGGTTGAGAAAATTGGGGTTCTCTAGGCGAGCGCGGATCCCTTGGGCCTCTTTTTCCAGCTTGGCCAGGTCTTTTTGCAGCTTGGCCCGCAGCGCTTCCACATCCACCAGTCCTGCCAAGGGCATCAGCACCTGCACCGTGCCCACCACTGCAGCCGCCACCTGTTTGGGCTCCGTGGCCAGGGATCCCGTAATCTCCAAAGCCTCGGCCTTAACCAGATCCCGGATATAAGCTTGGGCAGCCGTCAGGATCCGCTGCTCGGCGGGATCGGTAGTGAGCAAAAGGGCCCTGATGGTCTGATGGGGCTTGAGGCCGGTTTCTGCCCGCAGGTTGCGCAGGCTGGTAATGGTTTGGATCACCAAGCCAAACTCCCGCTCCAGTTGAGGGTCGATCCAACTGGGATCTGGGGTGGGATAGGGCTGCACGGAGATAGAGGTGGTTTGGTTGGCCTGGGTGAGCAGCTGCCAGATCTCCTCGGTGATGTGGGGCATCCAGGGGTGCAGCAGCTTGAGAATGGTTTCCAAAACGGTGGCCAGCACCTGCTGCGCTGCGCGTTTGGAAGCCAGGTCTTCTCCCCGCAGCCGGGGCTTGACCAGCTCGATGTACCAGTCGCAAAAGTCATCCCAAATGAGAGAGTAGAGCAGGCGCGCCCCCTCGCCCAGGCCATAGGCTTCCAGCTCGGCGATGACTTGGGTGGCTGTGGAGTGCAGCCGCGACAGGATCCAGCGATCGGCCAGCTCCAGCGCTTCGGGGGCAGGGGATCCCAGCTGGGCGGGGGTCTGTCCCTCCAAGTTGATGAGCACAAAGCGGGAGGCGTTCCAGATCTTATTGGCAAAGTTGCGGGCGGCCTCCACGCTGGCGCTCTCCCCCGTCTTGCGGTCGTAGGCCAGGCGGATATCCTGCCCTGCCCCCACCACCTCCTTGACCAGGGCATAGCGCAGGGCGTCGGTGCCGTATTTGTCCAGCAGCTCCAGGGGATCGATGCCATTTCCCTTGGTTTTGGACATTTTCGCCCCGTGCTCATCCCGCACCAGGCCATTGATGTACACGTCTTTGAAGGGAATCTGGCCGGTAAATTGGGATCCCATCATGGCCATGCGGGCCACCCAGAAGAAAATGATGTCAAAGCCCGTGGACATCAGGGAGTTGGGATAGTAGCGTTTGAAATCCTCGGTCTCTTCCGGCCAGCCCAGGGTTGAAAAGGGCCACAGAGCAGAGCTAAACCAGGTATCCAGCACATCGGGATCCTGTTCCACCCGCTCAACTTCTGGGCCAAACTTTTCCCGTGCCTTGAGCAGCGCTTCCTCGCCGTTGCGGGCCACCACAAAAGCTTGGGGATCCTCGAGAAGCTGGCCATTGAGGACTGGATACCAAGCTGGGATCTGATGGCCCCACCACAACTGCCGAGAAATGCACCAGGGGCGCAGCTTTTCCAGCCAGCCCGTGTAGACTTTGGTCCAGCGCTCAGGGATAAAGCGGGGGCTATTTCGTTGGTATTCCTCTTCCAAACAGCGAGCCCCCATCCCCGAGACATCGCAAAACCACTGAATGGAAAGCAAAGGCTCGATGGGCACGCCGCCGCGGTCGCTGTGGGGAACGGTGTGGGTGTAGTCCTCCACCTTCTCCAGCAGGCCATGTTCGGCAAACCACTGCACCACCTTTTCTCGGGCCACAAAGCGATCTAGGCCGGTGAAAGGATCCCCGTTTTCGTTGAGGGTGCCGTCTTTATTGAGGATGTTGATGAAGGGCAATTGGTGCCGTTTGCCGATTTCAAAGTCGTTGGGGTCGTGGGCCGGGGTAATTTTCACACACCCGGAGCCAAAGGAGGGATCCACATACTCATCCGCAATGATGGGGATGAGGCGATTTTTAATGGGCAGGCGAATGAACTGGCCGATGAGATGGCAATAGCGCTCGTCTTGGGGGTTCACCGCCACCGCCGTATCCCCCAGCATGGTCTCGGGCCGAGTGGTGGCCACCACCAGATACTGGCTGGGATCCTCGGCCAAGGGATAGCGAAAATGCCACAGGTGGCCCTTGACCTCTTTGTCGTCTAGCTCAATGTCTGACACCGCCGACTGGGTGGCCGGGCACCAGTTCACTAAATACTCGCCCCGGTAAATCAACCCCGCCTCGTATAGCCGCACAAACGCCTCGGTTACCGCCCGGCTCAGCCCCTCGTCGAGGGTAAAGCGATCCCGCGTCCAGTCCAGCGAGAGACCCAGCCGCCGCAATTGGCTCTTGATAGCTCCCTGCGACTGCTCCTTCCAAGCCCAAGCTCGCTCCAGAAAAGCCTCGCGGCCCAGATCGAAGCGGGTCTTGCCCTCTTGGCGCAGTTGGTTTTCCAGGATGGTGTGCACGGCGATGCTGGCATGGTCTGTGCCGGGCAGCCAGAGCACGTTGTAGCCGCGCATGCGCTTGTAGCGCGTCACCACATCCGGCAGGGTAAAGGCAAAGGCATGGCCCATGTGCAGGTTGCCCGTCACATTGGGAGGGGGCAGCACCATGCTAAAAGCCTCTCCCGGCGCCTTGGGATCCGCCACATAAAAGCCCTTCTCTTCCCAAAAGCGCTGCCACTTCGGCTCGGTCTCGAAGGGGTTGTACTGGCTGGGCAGGTTGGCGGAGGAAATTGCAGCAGTCATGGGGAGAATAGGCCAACGGCTGAGAAGGATGAATCACTTTATAGAGTAGCAGTTCAACCCTTTGCCCTTCGGGGTAGAGTGGCCCATCGGTCTTGACCCCGATCACACGGCTAGAGAGGGATTTCGAGCTAGGGTACTACCATCCTCAGCTTTGGGTACGGCGTTATGTCCAGATCATTGACGGCAACGGTCCTGATGGCCCTGATGGCTCTATCCCCTGGGATCCCTGCCTTGGCGCAACAGGACTGGAAGAGATCAGAGAGAGACATCCTACTTTGTCGTGGGGAGCCTTTTGAACCAGGCTCTCTGGCAGGTTATGAAGCTTGCTTCAGTGCTCGCCTTCATCCGGATGAACAATCCTGGCCGCCTCTACTACCCCTGATAGGCCTGTATTTTACCCCGCACTCTGACTACTTTTTTTGCTTTGTAGGTGCAGGAAAGCCCGGTAGCCTGGAGGCAATTCTCGTCGGTCGAAGTGGAGAGTTCGTGTTTGGCCTAGATCGCCCTCTGGCCCCTTCTGAACTAGAAGGGGAGACCCCTTGGATTATCCAGCGAAAAGCCCGCATTCTCGAGGTAGAGGTATACAAACATCACACTTTCAGTATCAGCCAACTGGTGGTTTACGACGAAACCGAGTTGAACTTGGAGGGGTTCGTGCCTGTGACTGCGCCTCCAGGATACCTCATTTCGCCGGACGAGTTTTTAGAGGCTCCCGAGTGCCAAGCCATTTTGAATTGAGGACTCCTCCACTTGTAACTGGTGTGCGTTCTTGGGTTTTGGCAGGCTTACGAGATGGCTCTAGAGCCCAGAGTAAGCGTTGAGCCATTCCATGAAGTAAAACACCAGTGGCGCGGTGAACACATAGCTGTCTCCCCGATCCAAGATGCCACCGTGGCCCGGGATCAGATCCCCGGAATCTTTCACCCCTGCATCCCGTTTCATCAGAGATTCTGTGAGATCTCCCAGCAGGCTGGTTAACCCAATCAAAAACCCCAGAATGCCCCCACTCAACCAGCTCCACGGCCAGCCCAGGTAATAGGCTCCAACCACCGCAAGGGTCATGCTGGCGGCAATCCCGGCTACCGCCCCTTCCACCGTCTTTTTCGGGCTGAGGATGGAGAGCTTGGTGCGCCCAAAGGCCCGACCACACAGGTAGGCCCCTACATCTGCGGCGATCACGCAGCCAATGGCCAGCAGCGTAATCCATAGCCCTTCGCCCAGCCCTTGCGCAAAAGACAAGGCCCTGACCCGAATCCAGAAGCTGGGCAGCAACGCACAGTAGAACAACCCCAAAATCGAGGTGGCAATATCGGCAATGGTGGCCACCTTGGGCTTAAAGAGCAAATAAAAACAGATGATGGATCCCGCCACAATAAAAGCAGGGCTCGTCCATTCCGGCTTGACCTGCTGTAAAACAACCAGCACCTGGCTGGAAAACATGGTGGTGCGCATGGCCGGCGCATTGCCTTTGGCTTGCACCAAGCGAAAAAACTCCAACTGGGCCAAAAAAATGATTAGCCCAATGGCTGCAGTAAAATACCAGCCCCCTAGCAGGGTGACCGCCAACGCAAACAACACCGCCGCAAAACCGCTAACCCAACGGGCTCCCATGGGCGCACCCCGTCACGTTGGCTGGCCAAATACCTCTTGCCCCCGGCTCCAGCAGATCGACGTCCAAGCCGAGAGCAGAAGAAACCCCCCCTCTGGTGTTCAAGATTCGCGTTTGCGGGACGGAGTCCTGATGCGGCTGCTGCAATGGAAACGCCTCTTGCCCTAGCCTTTCAGTTTAACTCCCTTGGCCTCGAAACAACCGCTTTCGGCCCTGCAGGATGGGATTTCCAGGTAAGGTGGCAGACAGACTGGAGCATGAGATAATGGGCAAACCGCAAAGCTCACTGCTGACCGCCTAAGATACCTCTGATTCGTTGCACCGCAGCATGGTTCAAGAACTTACTTCGCGCTCCACAACTGCTCGCATTTCTGCCGAAGAGGCTCGTCTTCTTTATGAAGACATGGTGCTGGGCCGCCTGTTTGAAGACAAGTGCGCCGAAATGTACTACAAGGGCAAGATGTTCGGCTTTGTGCATCTGTACAACGGCCAAGAGGCCGTCTCTACGGGGGTGATCAAGGCGCTCAAGCCCACCGACTACGTGTGCAGCACCTACCGCGATCATGTGCATGCCCTCAGCACCGGGATCCCGCCGCGGGCGGTCATGGCAGAGTTGTTCGGCAAGGCCACCGGCTGCAGCAAGGGTCGGGGTGGTTCCATGCACCTCTTCTCGGCGGAGCACAATTTCTTGGGGGGCTATGCCTTTGTGGCCGAAGGGATCCCAGTGGCGACGGGGGCTGCTTTTTCTGCCAAATATCGGGGCACTGACCAGGTAACCGCCTGCTTCTTTGGGGATGGAGCCTGCAACAACGGCCAGTTTTACGAGTGCCTCAACATGGCCGCCCTCTGGAAGTTGCCCATCGTCTATGTGGTGGAAAATAACTTCTGGGCTATTGGCATGGCCCATGAACGCGCCACTTCCGACACCGATATCTACCGCAAGGGCCCAGCTTTTGGCATGCCCGGCTACCAGGTGGATGGGATGGATGTGCTAGCAGTGCGAGAGGCCGCCCAACAGGCCATCGCCCGCGCCCGTGCCGGAGAAGGCCCCACCTTGCTGGAGTGCATCACCTATCGTTTCCGGGGCCATTCTCTGGCCGACCCTGACGAGCTGCGCAGTCCTGAGGAAAAAGAGTTCTGGCGGCAGCGGGATCCCATCAAGCAACTGGAACGCTATGCCCTGGAGCACAACCTAATGTCCGAGGCAGACTTCCAAGCCATCCACGCGGAGGTCAGCGCCGTGATTGAGGACGCGGTTCTTTTTGCTCTGGAAAGCCCAGAGCCAACCCTGGACGAGCTACACCGTTTTGTCTTTGCCGAAGACGAGTAGATCCTGGCCACTTCCCCGGTAGCGGGGGAGTCGCTTGCCGGGGGATCCCCACAAGGTTCTCTGGCCAACTCGGGTGGCCCATCCACCTGGCGGAGTGCTGTCCTGCTGGATCCCTTGAGGATCCTCGATGATTGGCATTGGAGAAACCTTCTCGAGATCTGCGCGATGGCGCAGATTTTTTTGTAAATATCGCTTCCCATTTGTTTACACAGCTTCATATCATTGAGATATCGAGCATGAGTATTTATTCCCGGTCATGAGCAATTCTCTTGAGTTTCCCTGGCTGTCGGTGCTGGTGCTCTTGCCTCTGCTGGCAGCCTTCGGGATCCCCTTGATCCCCCAGAGCCGTTGGGTGCGTTGGTATGCCCTCGCTGTGGGGGCTTTTGATTTGGGCCTGATGGCCTATGTCTTTGCGCGGCACTATGACCTGCAGGACTTTTCTCTGCAACTGGCGGAGCGCTACGCCTGGGTGCCCCAAATTGGATTCCACTGGTCGCTGGCGGTGGACGGCCTGTCCTTGCCGCTAGTATTGCTGTCCGGTTTGATCACGACCCTGTCGATTGTGGCGGCTTGGAATCTCTCCCACAAGCCGCGTTTGTTTTTCTTCCTGCTGCTGCTGATGTACGGCGCCCAGGTGGGCGTATTTCTGGCGCAGGACATGCTTCTATTCTTCCTGATGTGGGAGATTGAGCTGGTGCCGGTCTATCTGCTCATCTCCATTTGGGGTGGGCCGAAGCGCCAGTACGCCGCCACCAAGTTCATCCTCTACACCGCCGCCGCCTCCATTTTTATCTTGGTGGGATCCCTGGCGATGGCCTTCTACGGCGAGGGCTTCAGCCTGGAGATGGCAGAGCTGAGCGCTAAGTCTTACCCACTGGCCTTGGAGCTGTTGGCCTATGCGGCTTTGCTGATTGCCTTTGGGGTGAAGCTGCCGATTTTTCCGCTGCACACCTGGCTGCCGGATGCCCACAGCGAAGCCTCTGCTCCCATTTCCATGATCTTGGCGGGAGTTCTGCTCAAGATGGGTGGCTATGGCCTGATCCGCATGAATGTGGGCATGTTGTCGGAAGCCCACGTGTACTTCGCCCCGGTGCTGGCGGTGTTGGGTGTGGTGAACATCATTTACGGGGCGTTGGCGGCCTTTGGTCAGAACCATCTCAAGCGGCGCTTGGCCTATTCGTCCATTGCCCACATGGGCTTTGTGTTGATCGGGATCTCCGCCTTCACGGAGCTGGGCATCAATGGGGCAGTGCTGCAGATGATCTCCCACGGTCTGATTGCCGCGGTTCTGTTCTTCCTGACGGGGATCACCTACGAGCGCACCCACACCCTTGCCCTCGACAAGTTGGGAGGGTTGGCCAAGCAGATGCCGAAGGCTTTTGCCCTGTTTACAGCGGGCTCCCTGGCCTCTCTGGCGCTGCCGGGGATGAGCGGATTTGTGGGTGAGCTGACGGTGTTCTTGGGCTTGACCACCAGCGATGCCTATGCGCCGACCTTCAAAGCGGGAATTGCCCTGCTGGCGGCAGTGGGTATCATTTTGACGCCCATTTACTTGCTCTCCATGCTGCGTCAGGTGTTCTACGGGGCTCAGGATCCCGGCCTAGTTTTGGAAGATTACCTGGGGGATATGCGCCCGCGGGAAATGGCGGTGGCCCTCTGTCTGCTGTTGCCGATCCTCGGCATTGGCTTCTACCCACGCCTGGCTACCCAAACCTACGATGTCACAACGGTGGCGGTAGCTGCCCAGTTGCGCAGTGTGTTGGCAACTGAAATCGTGCAGCGGCCTTTCTTCCCCTCGCCAGTGCAACCGGCCCAGGTGGCAGCTCTGCCCCTGGAGGATTGAAAGGAGGTCGAGGGCTCGGCTTCCCTTTGTTCGGTCTTTCTCTATCTACTTCTTCTCTGTCCAGAAGAGCTGGTGTTCGAGGTGCAACCCGACTCAACTTTCAGCTCTTCTTTTGTTTTTTTTAAGTTTTAAGATTGGATTTAGGATCCGGGATATCCCTGGGCTGGGATTTTCTTGTGGCCGATTGTTCTTGTGCCGTCCATCCTATCGGTGATCGGTGTGGATAGAGTTTTGTTCCATCAGGTTGAGTTGCACCACCAACCACCAGAGGGTTACATCGGAGTAGGTCGCCCGACGCTTGAGCCGAGAAATGGAGTGTACTGGGTTTTGGCTGTCGATCATCCACTCAGAAGCGATGATTTGGCCGCGTTGCTGAGCATTCATTGTTTCTCCCTCCGCTCGCCAACTGCTCAATACTTAGAATGGCTAATATTTAGGATGGCGAATTTGCGCGGGAGCGTGTGAAAAAATATATTACGCAGGGATCCCCAAAATCGGCTAACTTTCTTAGCAATGAGGATCTCATAGGCCGTTGAGTTGCCGATTTGCCGTCCGGGGATCGGACAAAACGTTGCAAAAGGGGCAAAATGTTGGGCAAGGGGATGCCCCTATCTTCACAAGTCTTAAAACCTGGAAAAATTCCATTTTCTCCTGACTCCTCTGTCTCCCTCCGTCGGCCTTTGCAGCAGCAACCCTTGAGAAGTCTGAGATCCCGATGAGAGCCCCCCAGCCTGCCTCTGCTTTTGGAGAAGTGGTGGAGGCCGACACCACAACCTTTGTGGCCCAGTGCTTCGAGCCGGAACACCTGACCTTCCCGCCCATGCCTGCTCTCGGCAGTTGGACGCGCTCCCAAGACGAAGAGACCGGCAACCTGATCTATGGCGTGGTTTGCTATGCCGCCATCGCCCCCATCGACACCGTCCACCGCGCCAGGGCTTTGGGCCTCTCCCCTCAGGAGCTGCGGGAGCAACAGCCCCAGATTTTTGCCATGTTGCGCACCGATTTTCGCGCGGCCATTGTCGGCTTTGTCAGCGGGGGACGAGTCTACCAGTACTTGCCGCCACGGCCTCCCCAGATTCACCAGCCGGTTTATCTCTGCTCCGATACGGAAGTGAGGGAATTTTGCCGCTCTTTCGAGTTTTTGCGCACCCTGCTACGGGTCAACGGGATCCCAACCGATGAGCTGGTGGCTGCCGTGATTCGCCAAACTTACCGAATCCTGAACCGAGATCGCAACTGGCTTCTACAGGCAGGTCGGCAGTTGAGCTGTCTGTTGCGGGGTGATTATGAGCATCTCAGCGCAATTTTACGAAAGATTGAAGCCTAAGCGAAGAAATATTGAGAATGGCCTTGGATCCTTCTTGAGTCAGGTCGGGGGGTGATAATCTGAGGCCGTTTCCTAATGAAGTTTATTCCTTTTGTATCCTCTTTCTGCTGTAAAAATGTTTAACAAATTCAATCCTTCTGACAAACCCTCCAAAGGCAATTGGGCAGGTCGCACCTTTTCCGCTGCTACGGGCGCTTCGGTGGCAGCCGGTGTTTGCATTGCCCACGGTCAGCCGGCTTATGTGTCGCTGTTGGTGGCCTGTTGCGCGACGGTGTTTACCCTCGTTTTGGATGAAATGGGCTGGATCTAGGCTCGGTTTCAACTTCAGCTTTGGTTTTGCTGCATAAGAAGCCGCTCTAAAGCAGAGACTAACCAATCCAATAGGGATCCCTGGCCCTCTGGGTTTGCTGCTTGCGTGAAAGGATCCCTTTGCTGGGTTGGCAACATGCAGCCTTACTTTACCCTGCTTCGCGGGCTGCCCGCACCAACAATCCTGCTGTGATCAGCCCTGCCAGAATAGAGCTGCCGCCATGACTGAACAAAGGCAGGGGCACACCTGTGGTGGGCAGAACCCCGGTGACCACGCCGATGTTCATCAGCGACTGCCCCACCAGAAACATCAGGCAGCCGCAGGCTACTAAGCGAATGGTCAACTCCCGACAGCGCCCCATCACCCGCCAGCCCAGCAGAGTGTAGAAAGTCAGCAACCCCAGAAAGAACAGGGATCCGGCCAAGCCAAACTCTTCTGCATACACCGAGAAGATGAAGTCGGTGTATTGGATGGGCAGGTAGAACAGCTTTTGCTGGGAGAGGCCATATCCCTTGCCCCACAGGCCGCCAGAGCCAATGGCCAACAGGCTTTGCACCAGCTGGTAGCCATCCCCTTGGGCGTTACCCCAGGGATCCAAAAAAGCCAAGATGCGCCGTCGTTGGTAATCTTTGCTGAGAATGCTCACCACAGCCGCCAGAATCCCCAGCCCCGCTGTAACCAAAAGGGTGAAAGCTGGGATCCCGGCGGTCCAAGCCATGACCCAGAGGGTAAGGCCGCAGATGGCCGTGGTGCCCAGGTTGGGCTGGGCGAGGATCCCCAAGAGCGCAAAGGCGAAGATAACCACCCAGAGGATGCGGAACCAGGGAGGATGGTGAAACCAGCGGCCAAAGATCCAGGATCCCTGCAAGACCAACAGGGGCTTGAGCAATTCCGAGGGCTGGATAACAGGGATCACCTTCAAATCCAGCCAGCGGCTGGCCTCCAGGCGGGAAACCCCCAATCCCGGCACCTGGGTGGCCCACACCAAGCCAACTCCCAGCAAGCAGAGGATCCCGGCCCAGGGGAACCAGCGCCGCAATGGGATCCGCACCAGAACCCAGAAGCAACCCAGACCCAACCCGGCCCAGAGCAATTGGCGCTTGAAAAAGTAGAGGCCATCGCCGGTGATCCGCTGAGCCACCGGGTAGGAAGCAGAAAACAGCATCAGCAGCCCCAGCACCAGCCAGATCAAGGTGAGCCAGCGCAGCCAGCGAGCCTCAGCATTCCAGGGATCCCTGGAGGGCTTGGCAGCAGGCTCGGAAATGGTTGCCACGGTGTTCAAAGCTGGAGTACTGGTCAAAACTGGCACAGGCGGGGGACAGCAAAATGGTGATGGGTTGAGCGGGCTTCCCCAAGCTCTGAGCTTGACGCGAAAGGGAACAAGCCGCTGCAAAGGCTCTTTCCACCGCTACATCTAGGGTTGGCACCAGCTCAACGTCAGTATAGTGGATCCCCTGGAGGGCCTCTGCCAGCACTGGGGCAGACTCCCCCATCAGCAACACGCGGGCCACCTTGGCCCGAATCAACTGCAGCCAGGCACTGGGATCCCCCTGCTTGGCCCTTCCTCCGGCAATCAGAATAATGGGTGGGGAAAGGGCGTTGAGCGCCACCCAGCCGGCCTCGTAGTTGGTGGCCTTGCTGTCGTTGACAAAGCGGATAGGGGTGGATCCCACCTGGATTTGCGCCACCCGCTCCAGCCGATGGGGCATGCCGGCAAAAGATCGGATGGCTTTTTGAATGGCAGCGTTGGGGATCCCGGCCAGACGTGCTGCTGCTGCCGCCAAGAGCAGGTTTTGCAGATTGTGTTGGCCAGGGCAGCGTTCTGCAAAGTCCTCCAGCTCCGCCACCATCTCCCCCTGGATGTAGAGGCGGTTTTCCCGCAGGTCAACGGTTGCGGTGGGATCCCGGTCACAACAGCCTTGGGTAGCAACAAGGGAAGTCCAATAGGTATTTTCCCAGTCCTGCCGGCGGCAGCACAGGTAGGGATCCTCGCCGTTGAGCACCCGCCACTGGGCCCGATCCAAAAGGCGAGCCTTAAAGCTGGCATAGCGCTCCAGCGTCCCATGCCGTTCTAGGTGATCGGGAGTGAAGGTGGTCCACACCCCAATGCGCGGCGGCCCTCCAGGAGTGCTGCTCATGAGGCGGCTACTGGCCTCCAACTGGTAGCTGCTCAGCTCCGCCACGATCCAATCCGGCTTGAGCTTTCCCTGGAGCGTTGCCAAAGCCACTTGCGACAGGGGCAGGCCAATGTTGCCGCAGGGGATCCCTTGCAGCCCCGCCGCCTTGAACATCTCCGCCACCAGAGCTGTGGTGGTGCTTTTGCCGTTGGTGCCGGTGATCCCCACCCAGGGTAGGTGGTCAAGATAGATCCAGGCCAGCTCCGCCTCCCCCACCACCGGGATTCCCTGTTGACGCACCTCCTGCAGCAGCGGGTGATCCCAAGCAATACCTGGACTGACCACCACCTGCTTCACCCCTTCGGCCAGTTGAAAAGGCTGCCCCAGCCGAACCGGGATCCCTTCTTGATTGAGCTCAGCCTGCCGCTGTCTGAGAAGAGGGGAATCTTGCTCATCCCAAACCAGCACTTCATAGCCCTGGGCCCGCAACAGCCGCGCTGCCGCCAGCCCCGCAATGCCTAACCCCAAAACTTGATGTCGCACGTTGGTTTCTACTTCGTTTCTTTATTTGGGGATCCCTGCTTGGATCTTACCGGTCACGTCCTTGACCCGCATGTTTTTGTTCGACACTCCCCTTGCTTATGGGGGTAACCAGTTGGTGGAGTGGATGGAGTTTTCCTAGCCGCCTGGATGGCTAACTTGGGAATAGGCTGGAGCATGACTCTAGTCAATAATAAGCTCAACTATACTGAAAATAATGTATAATATGTTCAGTACGGAT
>NZ_JANSIK010000096.1:0-24919 GCF_047462035.1 Synechococcus sp. R5-15
ACCTGTCAACAAGAGCGGGTGGCTGCGGCCATTGCTGAAATCCTCTCAGAAAAAACCTGCCCGTAGCACTCAGTTATGTCTGCCTTATGGTCATTTCGATTCAAACTAGAACACTGCACCCACGCCCACAGTCATTTTAAATAAGAATGAAACGAAATGAAACATTTCCATCCCATTGCTTCCCAACTCCCCTCTCCCTCTGGGAAGAGGACTGGGGATGATCTCGGAAGCGGTATAGAGCGCTTGGGGATTGTCTCAATCCAGCTTGAAAGGACTACAAATGGCCAAAAAACGAAGTCTCCAGACCCGTCCTCCCAGTGCGGCGGAAGGAAGCCAGCAGGGTGTCAATTCTGGGACTCGACCGGCTGCGGCGGCTGCCATTTCAGCACCAAGGTAGAAAGTTGCGGCAGGCAGAGCTCGAGGGAGTAGGGCAAGTTGTGGTAGGCCCAGTCGTCTGTCCACTTGCCCCCCAAATTGCCTACCCCGCTGCCCCAAAACTCCACAGCATCGCTGTTGAGCAGCTCTCGATAAAAACCTCGTTCCGGTACCCCAATGCGGTAATTGGGCCAGACCACCGGCGTGAAGTTACAAACCACCACCACCCACTCACTGGGATCCTCCCCATAGCGGATGAAGGAAACAATGCCGCGATGGTCGCTGCAGTCGATCCAGCGGAACCCTTCTGGCTTGGTGTCTTGGGTATACAGGGCAGGTTCGGAGCGCAACAGGTGATTCAGGCTGGCCACATAGTGGCGCAACTTGGCGTGGGGTTCATACTGCAGCAGCTCCCAGTCCAGATCTGCCCAAACATTCCACTCATTCCACTGGCCAAACTCCATGCTCATGAACAAGGTTTTCTTGCCAGGGTGGGTGAACATGTAGCCATACAAAGCCCGCAGACTGGCGAACTTATGCCAATGATCCCCCGGCATTTTGCCCAACATGTGGCTCTTGCCATGCACCACCTCATCGTGAGAAAAGGCCAGCATGTAATTTTCGCTGAAGGCATACATGAGGCTGAAGGTAACCAAATGGGGATGGAACTGGCGGAACCAGGGATCCATGTGGAAATAATCCAACATGTCGTGCATCCAACCCATGTTCCACTTCAAGTTGAAGCCCAGCCCACCCACATGGGTTGGCCAAGTTACCATCGGCCAAGCAGTAGATTCTTCGGCAATGGAAAGCGCACCGGGGTTGTATTTGAAAATGAGGGTATTGAGCTGCCGGAAAAAGTCGATGGCTTCGAGGTGTTCCCGCCCGCCGTAGGGATTGGGGATCCACTCTTTGCGGTCATAATCCAGATAAAGCATCGAGGCCACCGCGTCCACCCGGATCCCGTCGATGTGGTATTTCTCGAACCAAAAAAGGGCATTGGCCACCAGATAATTGCGCACCTCGTTGCGGCCATAATTAAAGACCAAAGTGCCCCAACCTTTGTGCTCGCCTTTGCGAGGGTCGGCGTACTCGTACAGGTGAGTACCGTCGAAAAAAGCCAGCCCATGCCCATCTTTGGGGAAATGTCCAGGCACCCAATCGACAATCACGCCGATCCCGGCTTGGTGAGCCCGATCGACAAAATACATAAAGTCTTGCGGGGATCCATAGCGGGATGTTACGGCATAGTAGCCGATCACCTGATAGCCCCAAGAGCCATCAAAGGGGTGTTCTGCCACCGGCAACAGCTCGATGTGGGTGAAGCCCAGCTCCTTCACATAGGGGATCAATTTGTCCGCCAGCTCGCGGTAGGTGAGGAAGCGAGTATTGGGCTTTTGGTCCACCAGCACACTTTGCCCTTCGGCAGGTGGATCTTCAGCCGAGGCGTGCATCCAGGATCCCAGATGCACCTCATAAACCGAAATCGGCGAGCGCAGGGGATCGGTGGCGGCGCGTTTTTCCAGCCAGGCTTGGTCGTGCCAGGTGTAGGTGTTGAGGTCGGCTACGATGGAGCCGGTTTTGGGGCGCACCTCCTGTTGAAAGCCATAGGGATCCGACTTTTCGTAGATATCCCCCCAGGAAGTTTTCACCTCGTACTTGTAGATGGCGCCTGGCCCTATGCCGGGGATGAACACCGCCCAGATGCCGCTTTCGCCCAGCCGCTTCATCTGGTGTTGACGCCCGTCCCAGTGGTTAAAATCGCCGATAACGCTGACGTTGCGGGCGTTGGGAGCCCAGACGGCGAAATGCACCCCCTTCACCCCATCCACCGTGATGAGATGGGCGCCCAGCTTGTCGTAAATGCGGTGGTGATTCCCCTCGTTGAACAAGTAGCGATCCAGCTCGCCAATGTGGTTGACCTTCTCCAAGGGAAAGCGGTAGGGATCCTCCCATTCTTCCAAGTGTTCCCCTTGGGGATCCCAGACCCGTTGGGCCCGCAAAAAATAGTCCGGCAGAGGGGTTCCCGGCTCAAAGCGCAGCTCGAATAGCGTTTCCGGGTGCAGCGGCTGCATCGGGTAAGCCTGTCCAGTGGCGCGTTCCACCAGCCAAACCTGCCGAGCATTGGGCACAAGGGCGCGCACCAACCCAAAGGATTTCCCGGCCTCTTCTATCTGCTGGGGGCCCAAAACGGCATAGGGATCCTGCCATTGGTTGGAAACAAACTGACCCACTTGTTCGGCAGACAGGAGAAAGCCCATCGGGAACCCTCAGTAAATGACCATTCTAGTCTAGCGGTGGCTGACCCCCAGTTTGCGCTGTCAGCTCCAGGCCCGCCTCCAGGCAAAGAATCCCTGCAAGAAGTTCTGCAGGCGGGGGTTGGTGGCCAATTGTTGCCTGCGGTGCTGCAGGGCCGCCTTGGCGTTCACCTCCGAGCGGGTGGGGTAGATGTGGATCCCGGTCAGGGCAGAGACGGGCAGCCGCCGGCTCATGGCCAAAACCACTTCATGAATCAGCTCTCCCGCCTGGGATCCCACCAGGTGCGCCCCCAAAATCTGGCCGTTGCGTCGACAGATCAATTTGGCAAAGCCCAGGGGGGCGGCTTCTGCCTGGGCCCGATCCACATCGGCAAACTCCTGTTTGAGCACCACCACATCCTTGCCGTATTGCTGCCGGGCTTCGCTTTCGGTGAGGCCCACACGGGCCAGCTCCGGCTCGGTGAAGATGGCCCAGGGAATGACACGATAACGCGCTTGGCTGAGGGGGAAAAACAGGGCATTGACCAGGGCCACTGCCCCTTCGTAGGCCGCCACATGGGTAAATTGCGGCCCGCCGATGACATCCCCACAGGCGTAGATGCGGGGATTGCGGGTTTGCAGCTTGGCATTCACCTGGATCCCTTGGGGGGTGTACTGCACGCCGGCGGCTTCTAGACCCAGCCCTTCCACGTTCGGGATCCGACCGGCGGCCACCAAAATCGCTTCTGCACGGATCACTTGATCACCTGCAGCGGCGGTGCCTGCCCCGGAATTGGCCTTTAGGGAAAGCAGCTTTGCCCCTTGCTCTTGGCCAACTGCTGTGGCGCGTACCCGGGTGAGGATGCGGATCCCATCTTGGGCCAACTGTTGCTGCACCACCTGGGCGGCTTCGGGATCCTCCTTGGGCAAGATGCGCTCGCGGCTGGCAATGAGGGTCACCTCGGATCCCAGACGGGCCAGAGCTTGGCTCAACTCGCAGCCTACCGGCCCCGCCCCTATCACCGCCACCGATTTGGGCAAGCGGGTCAAGTCAAAGATCGATTCGTTGGTCAGATAGCCCGCCTCGGCCAAGCCTGGCAAGGGGGGAACCCAAGGACGGGATCCGGTGGCGATGACAAAAGCCCGCGCCTGTACCTGCCTTCCTGCCACCTCAAAGGTGCGCCCATCCACAAAGTGGCCCTTGGCAAACACCAGTTCCACCCCCAGTTGGCGGAAGCGATCTGGCGAATCGGCGTGGTTGGCGATGTAGCTCTGGGCAGAGCGAATGTGTTCGTACACCTTGAGGTAATCCACCGAGATCCCTGCTGGGCCGGGGAGAGTCACCCAACCGGCAGCCATGGCCTGGCGCATCCGATGGACGGTATGGGCCACGTGAAGAAGGGCTTTGCTGGGCACACAGCCATACCAGAGGCAATCGCCGCCCAAGCGGTCGCTGCCTTCCACCAGCAGCACCTTGGCCTTCAGTTGGGCCGCAGCGCTGGCCACCACCAGACCCGCCGCACCAGCGCCGATGACCACAATATCGTAGGGGACAGGCATGGCTTGTTCTGAACAAAAACATCGGGCAAAAGATAGCACCATCCTATGTCTTGAGTGGGCCGGGGGCAGGATGGGAGAAGGGGATCCCTTTCCACACCCTTTCTGCATGGGAGAAGAACTTGTTAGAGTGGGACGGATGGATCCCTTGCAAGCTGGGTTGATCCGTCTGTTCTACTTTTCAGGTTTTGGGGACTTATGACTATTCTGCTGCCGAGCGAACCTATCCTGGCCGTGAGCATCTTCGGCATGGGCCTGCCAGAGCTGGCCGTGATTGGGGTGATCGCGGTGGTCGTGTTTGGCCCCAAGAAGCTACCGGAGTTAGGCAGCGCCTTTGGCAAAGCGTTGCGGAGTTTCAAACAAGAGATGAACAACCCCAGCAGCGATGACGAGCCTGCCGGCACGGAAAAGGTGGAGAAGGTGGTGGAGAAGGATGCCGCCTGAGGGTCGCGGAGAGGGGTGGGATCCCAACTCCTGCAAGGGGCCTGCTGCCGGAACTGTTGAGAGGGGGGATCCAAGCCAGCTTTGGATGAGAGGTGAAGTCAGCTCGCAAGGGAGCCAGATCCAGGGCTAGTGTATAGTTCTGGAAAGTTTCCCGGCCCGGCGCTACCGGCTGAGCCAGGATCAGCCTGGATGGGCCCATCGGATGCCCCAGAGGTGGTATGGCTGAGCTGACCGATTTCGAGTTGATGCGCCAGATCCAACTGCGGGATCGCCGCAGCCACTTCTTGCTCAAGGATCGCTATCGGAAGCGCCTGCTGGATATTGCCTTGGCCATTCTCAAGCAACCTCACCAGGCGGAAGAGGTGGTGCGGCAGGTGTTCGAGTTTTGCTGGAAACACGCCGATGCCTTTGACCTGCAGCGGGATCGCTCGGTGGCTCTGTGGCTCTACGAGTTGACAGCCTTTCAGGCTAGGGAACGGCTGCGGCGTTGGGCTTGGCTACCTGCCCCCCTCTCCATTCAAACTTCGGCTCCCCTGTGGCCGCAACGTCTTCTCTGGGGCAGCCTGGCGGTATTGGGGATCTACGCGCTGGCCATAACAGCGGCCTACTGGCGGCTGCGCTGGCAGTGGGGATCCCCCATCGAGGGAGAGTCAGCGGCGCTTCAACAGCTCTATCAAGAGTGGCAACGACAGCCGCAAGTGCAGCGAACCCTGCTGCGGGATCCCAGCTTCAGCACTCCCCTGTTGGTGCAAGCCCTCTGGTCGCCCCATGCCAAGCAGGTGCTGCTCTTGGCCTCGGAGATGGCTCCCGCCCCCCCAGGGAGCACCTATCAACTGTGGCTGGAGTCGGATGTCCAGGGAGGGGGACGACTGCTGGAAAACGCCGGCACTTTTGCCGTCAACGGGGAAGGATCCCTGCAGTGGCTTAGTCAACCCCTCCATTCTGAGCAGCCGACCCGCCTCCTCATCACCCTCGAACCGGCAGGAGGGAGCGAATCCCCCACAGGCCCGCCTCTGCTGCAGAGCAGTTTTTGGATCCCTGCTGCCCAGCCCTGATCAAGAGAGATGGGGGGATGGCTGGGGAGTTTGTCCCCCGCTCTTGCGCCGCTTACTCCGGGATCCCCGCAAGCGCACCTTGAGACGGTAGCGAACAGTTTCATGCACAACTTTGTAGGAAGCATCCACACCGTGGGTTTCCCGCAGCCATTCGCGAATGTCGCTGTAGGTACGGAATCGGCCAGGCTGATGCAGCTCCTGCTTGAGGATTTCCAAAACCGGCTTGGGGATGAGGGGTTTGCGCCCTTGGTTGCGGGGCACCGTCAACATGCCCTCTAGCCCCCTGGCCTTGTAGCGTTGAAACCATCGAAAAATCGTTGAGATGTCCCGCCCCAGAATTTCAGCCAAGCCTGTCATCGTCTTGACTTTCCCAATCTTGAGCAGGTAAAGAGCTTGAACCCGCTCCTTCCCGGTCGGTGTGGACTGCTTGCCAAGTAGAGATTTGAGCTCTTCAGCCGATTCCTGAATGTCGAGCTTGAGGACTCCAGCCATGTTGGGGCGTCGCAGAACAGCGTTGAATTCGTTGCCTGGCGGAGAGTCTACCACAGTAACTTGGGGTTTTGGAAGTTGTTCGTGAAGTTTGCCTGGGCATCTCTTGACGTTTACAGAATCTCGAACTGAAAAATCTCTAACAGGCTACCCTCGTCGCTTTTCAGGATGGTCGGGCAAGGGATCCCCTCTAGGGCGGCAGGCCGTGGCTGTAGGAGTGGCTGTAGGATCAGAGGGCAAGCTTGCCGACGCTGCACTATGGTTCTTCGCAAGTATCTTGCAGGAGAGGGGCTGCGTTGGTTTCGCCTGGCCCTGCAGTTGCAAGGATCAGTTGTGCCGGCAGTGCTGCCCCGCGCCTTTATCTGCGGCTTGGCCGGGGTGCTGGTTTCGATTCTGTATAAGCTGGGGCTGCCCCTGGCGCTGTCGTCGTTGGTGGCGTTTGTGCCCAACATCGTTTTGGGTTTGATGCTGGTGTTTCGGACAAACACCGCCTACGAACGGTTTTGGGAGGGGCGGAAAGCTTGGGGATCCGTGGTGAATGACGTGCGCAATTTGGCCCGCCTGATTTGGGTAGCCATTGAAGAAAAGCAACCCGGCGACCGGGAAGAGAAGATCCAAACTCTATATCTGTTGCCCGCCTTTGCCATGGCCATGAAACAGCACTTGCGCCAGGAACCTTTGCTGGATGAGATTCAGCCCCTCCTCAGCCCGGAGCAGTTGCAACGTCTCCAAAGCCTCAACCATCCCCCTTTGCAGATTGCCTTTTGGATTGGAGATTATCTGCAGCGCCAATACCAAAAGGGCCGCGTTGAGGTCTACCAGCTCACGATCATGGTGGAGCGGCTCAACAGCATGGTGGATGCGCTGGGGGCCTGTGAGCGCATTCTCATGACCCCAATGCCGATGGCTTATGCCCTGCACTTGAAGCAGTTGCTGTTGCTTTACTGTTTGTCTTTACCGTTTCAAATGGTGGAGGGCTTGGGTTGGATGACCGGCCCCATTGTGGGATGGCTGAGCTTTATGTTGTTTGGCGTTGAAGAGATCGGCATCGAAATTGAAAACCCCTTCGGCCGGGATCCCAACGATCTGCCCCTCGATAACATTTGCAACAAGATGAAGCACAATATTGCGGATTTGATCAATTCCACTTAGGGAACTCTCGCCGTTCTGGATGGCAGGGCAGCTGCCCATTTCAGATCCTCAGCCGGCACCTACCCCTAGTGGAGATAGCCGGGGCGAACCCGATGATTGAGAGGAAGGGATCCCTATATCTTGGGTAGGGAACAAGATGGGTTTGCTAAACTGTGGACAATTTGCCGAGGTGCTCTGGGGATGGCCTGCTCAACCTGCACATTTTTACACCTGGCCGATGTGCATCTGGGCTATGACCGCTACGACAGCCCGGAGCGGAGCAAGGACTTCTTTTTGGCTTTTCGGGATGTTGTCCGGCGCTATGCCATTCAGGATCCGGTGGACTTTGTGCTCATCGCCGGAGATCTGTTCGAGCATCGGCAGATTCAGCCCGGCGTTCTCAACCAAGCCCAGATCGTCTTGCGGGAGCTGCAGCAGGCCGGGATTCCGGTGTTGGCCATCGAGGGCAACCACGACAACCGTCCCTATGGCGTGAAAACCAGTTGGCTGAGGTACTTAGCCGATCACGGGGAGTTGATCCTGCTGGAGCCGGAAGCAGGGGAAGAGGGCCTGGAGTTGCGTCCCTGGGCGGGTGGGCGGGGGGGCTACCTAGACCTGCCCTGTGGGGTGCGGGTGATTGGATCCCAGTGGTACGGATCGGCAGCTCCCAGGTCGATTGAGCAGTTGGCGGCGGCCATTCGACGGTTGCCCCCCGGCCCAGAACGGGTGGTGTTGATGTTCCACCACGGTCTAGAAGGCCAAATTGCCCGTTACCAAGGCGCTTTGCGCTACCGGGATCTGTTGCCCTTGCGGGAGGCGGGAGTGGGCTACTTGGCCTTGGGACACATTCACAAAAGCTATTCCGAGGGGGGGTGGATCTTCAACCCGGGATCCCTGGAGGCCAACAGCACTGCCGAATGGGACTTCCAACGGGGGGCCTATCGCGTCCGCTGGGGAGATGGCCCACCCCAAGCGGAGTTGGTGCAGGATTACCATCAGCGGCCCCGCCGCCGGCTCTATCTGGAGGCCAAGGGCAGAGAAACCCCCGAACAGATTGCCGCAGCAGCCATTGCCTTGGCTAAGGGATCCCGTTTTCAGGAAAGTGAGATGGAGCCGATGGTGGAGTTGCGGCTGGTGGGACAGGTGGGGTTCGCCAAGCATGAGCTGGATAGCCGCGCCCTACAGTGTCAAATTCAGCAGCTTACCGGCGCCTTGCTGGTTCTGTTTCGTTTTGAGGCCAATACTTTAGAGCTCGGGTCGGCTGCCCTTTCCTTGGAAGAAGAGGGGCAGAGGCTACAAATCGAAGAGAAAATCTACAGGGATCTGCTGAGCAGCCATGCCCACTACCGCAAACGCAGTGAAGAGCTAGCGCGGCTGCTTCTGGATCTTAAAGAAAAGGTTTTGGATGGGCAAGGAGAATCTGAAGTGTATGCTCACCTAAGGGGAGCTTTTTGGGGAGCAGAAGACTGATTATGCGGATCCTCTCTCTCGCTTTACAAAACTTCAAATCTCATGAGGATGCCGTCTTCACGTTTGAGCCAGGTATTAACGCCATTTGCGGAGAAAACGGAGCGGGCAAGACCAGCATTTTGGAAGCCATTGCCTGGGTTTTGTTCGACTACTGTCCCTACAGCCAAGAAGAAATCATCCGCTCCGGTGCCAACGACGCAGTGGTGACTGTGCAATTTATCTCCCAATGGGATCAGCGCACCTACGATGTTCGCCGCAGCGTAACGCAGGGATATCGTCTCTTTGATCCCCAGCTGAAGCAGCGCCTAGAGTATGAGCGCAAGTCCGATGTGCTGCCGTGGCTGAGGCAACATTTGGGCGTACCTGCCGGTACCGACCTGGCGCGGCTCTTTGCCACAACGATTGGGGTGCCCCAAGGGACTTTCACAGCAGACTTTCTCAAAACCGGTCGAGATCGCAAAGAAGTTTTCGATCGCATCTTAAAGGTGGAAGAGTACCAGCAGGTAGCCAAAGACCTGTTGGCGGTCGAAAAATACAGCGAGGCGCAGATTCAGGCCATTAATCATCAAATTGAATTGCTCCATCAACAGCTACAGGAGTGGGATCCGCTGCAAGCGGAGCGGCAGAAAATCCAACAAGAACTCAGTTACTGGCAAGAGCGCTTGAGTCAATCGATCCACACTCTGGATCAGGTTAAGCTTGAGATCGAGCGACTGGAGAAATGGCTTGAGCAAATCCAAACTTTAGATCACCAGATTGCCCAACTGGAGCAAAAGGGATCCCTGCTTCAGGTATCTCTTGAGCAGGCAGAAAAGTTATGGGCAGAGGCCAGGCAAGCTCAAGCGCAGCAACAGCAATACTGGGAGGGATCTCAGCATTTTTTGGCCACAGAAGCTCGCTTGCGGGAGCTGGAAAAACAGCAACAGCAACGCTTGGAGTGGCTGAAACAGCGGGATGCTTTGCTCTCGCAAAAGCAGCATATCGAAAACCAATTGGCAAGACTTCAAGAAAAGTTAAGCCAACAGCAGCGCTGGAAGCAGGAGCTAGAGGAGCTAACCCCGCAAATTCAGGCCCAAGAGGAGCTAGAGCGTCAGCAGACCTATTGGACTCAACAGCTCAACACGTTGCTACACCTGCACCGCGAATGGGAACAGATCCAGGCAGAATGGACAGCCCACGCCGAGCGCTGTCAACTGCTACAAAGCCGAGTGCAAGAAGCTGAACAGGCCCAGGCCATATGTCGGCAGCATCAATTGACCTACAACCGTTATTTGCAGTTGGAAACCCTCATTGCAGAGCAGGAAGCGCTGCGGCGAACCCGACAAACTTTACTGGCTCAACGGGAAACTTTGCAACATCAACTGCATCGATTGGAGCTGCAGGGATCCGAATATCAGCAACAACTCCAGATCTTCCAAAAAATGGAGGCGGAAAAACTTGAGCTGCAACCCCTGTGTGAACGGCAGGCCTCCCTGGAGCAGCGCCACTCCCAACTTGGCGAGAAGTTGGCTTCCTTTCAGGCTCTGCGCCTTGAACTCAAACAACGGGAAACGGAGCAGGAACAAGGCCAAGTCCAATTGCAACAACTGCAGCTCCAACTGAGACAACGGCAGGCGGATTTGGAGCGGGTAGCCGCCATTCCTGCGCTCGAAACTCAACAGGAGCGATTGCAAACTCAGCTCAGCCGCATTGCCGCAGCTCGTCAATTTCAACAGGAGCTACAAGCCCTTTTTGAGCAGGGCTCGGATCAATTGGCTCAACACCATCACAGCATCCGGCAACTTCTGGACGAATTGGAAGCGCAGCGACACAACTATCCCCAACTTCAATCTCTGTGGCAGCGGATCCCAGAGGTACTCACTCGATCTTCAGCACTCAGCCAACAGTTGCTCCAGTCCATCCATCAGATTTTGCAGGATCTGGCTCCCCAAACTTCCGAGCCCCAACTTCGTCAGCAGTTGTCCAACATCCAAAAACAACTCAGGACTTTGCAACCCTTGCTCGGCCTAACCGCACAAATACCCGATTTACAAGCCCAAATTCAGCAACTGCTGCAGTTGCAAGCCGAACGACAAAGCAGAATTGATGATCTTCACTGGGATCTTGAGGCTGAGCCCACCTTCCTTCGGCAACAACAGGAAATTGGCCAGGCGCTGCAAGAACTGGGGGATCCCAGAGGGCAAATCCAGCGCTTGGAAAGAGATCTCAGCCGCAAGTCTAGGGTTGAGCAAGAATATCAACAAATAGCGGCCCATGTTCAGCAACTCCAACAGCAGATACAAGCCCTAGAAGAGCAGCTGCAACCGCTTTCAGATCTGGATGAAAGAATTGCAGCTTTGCGGGAAGAACAAGGCCGGCACCGCAACAACTACGAGACCTTTATCCGCATGCAGCCTCTTGCCCAAAGTTTGCCCCGACGGCAAGATGAACTCCAAGCGGCCCAGTTGGCCCTAGATCAAATCCAGAAAGCCAAGCAAGAAAAACAAGCCCAGATCGACCGCTGGGAACAAACAGAGGGATCCAAAGATGACCTGCAGGCCCAAATTGCAAAAGCCGCCGAAACGTTGAAGGCTCTGGGGGATCCCAGAAGTCAAGCCGAACGGCTCAAAGCAGAGCTAAAACAGGAAAAGCAGTATTTACAAATGCAGGCCGACTGCCTGCAGCAGCTTCAGGATTTACAGGCCGCACTCAACCCTATCGAGGAGGCCCTATGCCAAACGGAGCATCTGGATCGAGAGCTGGGATCCCTGCAGGAAGAACGCGAACGATACCGTTTAGATCACGAGCGCTATCTGCAGGCAGAACCCATCGCCAAATTGCTTCCCCAACGGGAACAGGAACTGGCCGAGCTAAACGCCCAGCGGCAGCAACTGCAAACTCAGCTTTCCCAACTTCGCGCAGCACGGGATCCCTTAGCTGCTCTGTATCGACCGCAGGAGCATGAGCATCTTCGATCCCTTCTGCAGGCCACCGAAATTCAAAAAGCCGAAGCCCAGGCCCGACTGGAGAGCCTAGCTCCTCAACTGAGCAAAATTGAGGAAAAGTTGCGGCAATTGGAACAGACCAAGGCAAGCTTAAAGCAAGTCGAGGCAGAAAAAACTGAGAAAGAACGCCTGCACCGCTTTATCAAGTTTAGCCGAGATACCTATAGAAAAGCCGGCCCTCAAATTACCCAATACTACCTGCAGCAGATCAACCATACTGCCGATCACCTCTTCCGAGAAATTCTCAACCGTCCCAACGTCACCCTGACCTGGGAAGCCGATTATGAGATCCGCGTTCAAGAAGCCGGCAGCCCCAAACGACGGTTTGCCAGCCTTTCCGGGGGAGAGCAAATGTCGGCGGCCTTGGCAGTGCGCTTGGCTTTACTCAAGGTGTTGGGACAACTAAATATTGCCTTTTTCGATGAGCCCACCACCAATATGGATACCCAACGGCGACAGCGGCTGGCAGAGGCTATTACCAACCTGCGATCTTTTGAGCAGCTGTTTGTCATCAGCCACGACGATACCTTTGAGCAAATGACAGAAAATGTTATTCGGGTGGAAAGGCACTCCGGATCCAAGTCGGTAGGGAGGGATCCCGCCCATGGTGTTTAGAGCCGACCGGATCCTGGCGGTGCTGCAGCAGAAGCGGGAAGCCTTTGCCACTTTTGATCAAAGGCTGTCGGAGCGCAGAGAATACTATAAGCAGGCTATGGAAAGCTTGCGCCAGTGGTCGAGCTTAGAGATTGCCGAAAAAATAGCTCCATTCCCTTTCCCAGGCGCTTTGCCCACTGAAGAATGGGATCGCTACTCCAATTGGAGGATCCCTTTTGAGCAGGAATGGGCCAATTACGAAGAAAGCCGCGATTGGGCGAAGTCGGTCATTGAAAATATTCCCACCTTTGCCGTGGATGGATCCCAGATTTATCCCAGCAAAGATCTGTCAATACCGGTGGCGCTGGTGCAAATCGGCTGGTATGAAAATTATCACTGCGCAGCAGGCTTGTACGAAAAAGACATCCAAGTGGATGTATTGACTCCAAGGGACCTGGGATCCGACAGCAGCGGCGAACCGAAAGAGCGAATGGTTAACATGCGCCGCTTTCAAATGGAAATCGAGAGACTTGTAGAATACATTCAAAAATCTCAACCGGGATCCCGAAAATTGGCCTTTTTGGACGGGGCGCTGGTGGCTACTTTTGCCGAAGTCTTCGAGCCAGAAAGCCAAGACTTTTATGTGCAGTGTTTGCTCCAGCTTCTGCGGGCCAGCGAGCAAAGCCGGATCCCCATCGTGGCCTACATAGACACCACCTACACTTCCGATTTGGTGGCGTTGCTGAAGCATTGTTTTGACCTACCCGAAGCTCCACAGCTTCACGATGCGCAACTGCTCAGCCCCTGGTTGGATTGGGGGGATCGTACGCCTTTTTTCATCTGTGCCCGCGGCGGCAGCCTCAACCCCCAAGATGGGATCCTCAACTCCTACCAAGAAATGCGGGAGCGAGTGGGGTTTGTTTACCTGCGCACCAATGACAACTTTCCGGCCCGCTTGGAAATACCCGTTTGGGTTTATGAGGCAGGACTGTTGGACTGGTTGGTGGATCTGGTTCGCTGTGAGGTGGTGATTGGGCGAGGTTATCCTTATGTGCTGGAGACAGCCGATCAAATAGCCGTTATCCGCAATGAGGATCGCAACCTTTTCTTGCGTCTCATGCAAGATTGGGCCGCTCGCGAAAAGCTGAACCTAAGGCTATCCCGGAAAACAGTAAGTAAATTGCAGCGGAGACGAGTTCGATGAGATTGGGAAAGGTAGTTCGCTCCAACAATCACTGTGATTATGTGGTGCAGGTGGACGATGCTTTAGAAGTCAAAAATCCGCCGGCTCCTGATGACTATGGCTTCGGCAGCTTTGTCAAGCTAGAAAGCGACCGGCGACACTGGGCTGTAGGTCTGGTTTACAATACCCAACTCCTGAATCCGATGTTCCTCAATTCTGGGCCGCGCCTTTCCAGCCAGCCGGATCCCTATTTTTCCCCCGATCTGCAGAATGAGGTGCGCACGCTACTCTCGGTGGTCTTAATCGGGGCCTTGGATGAAGAGCGCCGCTGTGGCCGGCAAGGGATCCCACGCGTGGTGGTGCCTGTAAACACGCCGGTTTTTCGCATGAGCCGGGAAGAGATCCTGCGCTTTCACCAGGATCCCCAAGGTCAAACCCAATTTTCCTACTATGGTTTGCTGCTGAGTAGCGGCGGCAACTTTGCCAATCATTTGATCTACCAAGTCTTGAACGACATTACGCCGATGTTTGCCGATCCAGCTCAACGGCGAGCTCTGCAAATCTTAAGCAAAGAATTGGCCTGGAAAATGACTGTAGGAGCGATGCGCTAATGCCCCAAAAAATCACCGATAATGGCCACCATCCAGAAGCCACCCTCTCTCCAACTGAGGACTCTCCAGAGGTAATTGGCACCGTCAAAGGGCCTGGAGAAACCTCTAACCAATATGTTTTCATCACTTCCAATACCCAAGCGGTAAAGGTGGGCGATTTCGTCTACTACGAAGTCCAGGATCCCCAATCGCAAACGCTGCAAATCTTGGGCAAAATTAGCCAGGTTCAACTCCTCGATCACATTCCCGATCGCATCTTTGCCGATACCGAAATCGATCCCAGCACCATTGTGGCTCTAGTGGGCTTCACCCATCCCAATCCGGAAATCTATGCGGTTACCGTCGAGGTCATCGGCTATTTCAATCAGAAGATGGGCTTTATTAACCCCCGCCGCGCTCCGGATCCCGGTGCCAAGGTTTTTCTGGCCTCCAATCGTCTGCTGAAATCAATTTTGAACAAACGAGATGAAACAGCCATTGGGGGTGCTCACTTGGGCAGCCTGTTGTTGCGCGATGAGGGAGCAGTGCCCGTAGTACTGGACGTCAAGGAAATGGTCAGCACCCATCTGGCCATTTTGGCGGGGACAGGATCCGGCAAATCTTATACAGCAGGGGTTTTGATTGAAGAGCTGCTTTTGCCCAAAAACCGAGCTGCCGTCCTCATTTTCGATCCCCACGGGGAATACCACACGCTGGCAGAAATGCAGTCCCACCCCAAGTTTTTTGGGGAAGATGGCTACCGACCCAAAGTCAAGGTTCTTTCACCACAGGAAATTAAGATTCGCGTATCTTCTCTCAACTTCTTTGATATTCTGACCCTGCTGCCGGAAACCAGCGATCGGCAAAAATCTTTTCTGGAAAAAGCCTTCCGCAGAACAACTCAATTTAACCCGATCCGCTGGACGATTCAGGACTTAATCGATGCCGTAAACGAGGCTGATTCCGCAGAGGATGGATCCCAAGGATCCTCAGCCGCCGCCTTGGAGTGGAAATTAGAACAGATCGACCGCTCTCCTTATTTCAGCAATGTAGAACATCTGGCCCCCAAAGACTTGTTTGAGCCGGGGCAGGTGACCATTCTACAAATGCACGAGATCAGCCAGGAAGAACAGCAGGTGATCGCCGCTGCCATCTTGCGCCAGGCCAACTATGCTCGCATCAATACCCACAAAGGCAAGATCCAGGCAGGGGACGAAAATTACTTGCCCTATCCCGTCTTTATTCTGCTGGAAGAGGCCCATCGGTTTGCCCCTGCCCACGAGCCTTCCCGTTGCAAACAGGTGCTGCGCACCATTCTCAGCGAAGGACGCAAGTTTGGACTGGGGGTAGGTCTCATCACGCAACGCCCTGGCAAGTTAGACTCGGACATTTTGTCGCAATGCATGAGCCAATTTTTAATGCGAATTGTCAACCCTTCCGATCAAGAAAATCTGCGCCACAGTGTCGAGGCTGCCGGGCGGGATCTGTTGCAGGAATTGCCCGCCTTGAGCAAAGGTCAGGTGATCGTCTCCGGTGTGTGCGTCAATACCCCCGTGTTATGTAAAGTGCGGAAGCGTTATACGCAGCATGGCGGCGAAACGTTGGATATTCTCGGCCTCTGGCAAAGGCATTCCCAAGAACACCACCAGCGGGATCGCTTGGCTCAGTCAGCCCCTCTCAAACCGCGTCCTCAACCTCAGGTGGTGGACGGACTCAGCATTGATTAGCAATGGCCCAAAACTCCAACTGTGGCCTGATCTCAATCGCTGAATCTGCCAAATCTACAATCCGAAACCACTGCTTGATTGCAATACAATTCATTTCACAGAAACAAGTTTTGGGGCGAGCAGGATGAGGAAACAAGCCCTTTTGCCAGGTTTGCTGGGCATTGCCGTTGCGGTTCTGCTGGGATCCGGGCCTGCCTATGCTCAGTTGCGGCTGATTCCCCAAGCAGCGCGGCAGGTATACGAAGCTCTGCCGGATCTGCCCCTGGAAAACACCTACACCCCTATTAACCCCAACGATGGCGGCCCCGCACCCGAAGAGGATACTTTGGTGCGGCGAATGATGATCTATCACCTGCAGGTGGCTGGTCGCTCCCCCACCGACCGCTTTGACTGGCAACTGACGCTGGCAGACTATTTCGATGCCAACGAGCCAATGGTCGCCCAACGGTATCCCGGTGCCGACCGCCTCACGGTCAACCCCTACGCCCAAGACAAAGCCGTTGTACAATCCCTGAACCGGCAACAGCGACAGGCCCTGCTGGAAGCCCTTGTGCTGGCCTTCGGTGGGGATCCCAACCCCAAACCCCTCTACATTCCCACCGACGGGGATCCTGCCCCTACCCGTCCCACCCCAGAACCTATGAAGCCCTTGCTGCTTCCCGGCAGCGGATCCGCTGACTTGCTCAGGCCCTAGCCGAGGTTTCCCGCTAACTCAAGGCTTGCCCGGTGTAGTTCTCAATGCAGCGCAGGAAGAGCTCCACGCCAAGGCCAAGGGCAGCTTCATCAAAATCAAAGCGGGGATGGTGATGGGGATAGTCCAGTCCCTTGGCGGGGTTGGCGGATCCCAAAAAAAAGTAGCAGCCGGGCACCTCGTTGAGAAAAAAGGAGACGTCCTCGCCGCCCATGGTCATTTCTGGGATGATCCTCGCCTCTGAGCCAAACACCTGGCGGGCAGCTTGTTCCACCAGCGCTACCATAGCAGGATCGTTGCAAACCGCTGGGTAGCCCCGTTCGTACTGAAACTCGTAGGTGGCCCCGTAGGCTTGGCAAATGCCGGCAACGATTTCTTCCATACGTTTTGAGATCAAATCCCGCACTTCCGGCTGAAAGCTGCGCACGGTGCCCCAAATCTCAGCTCTAGGGGCAATGACGTTAAAGGTATCGCCAGCCCGGAAGCGGCCCACCGTCACCACCGCCGGCTGCAGCGGATCCACACTGCGGGAGACGATGGTCTGCAAAGCATTGACAATGTGGGATCCCACCACAATGGCATCCACTGTTTGTTGGGGAAGGGCAGCATGTCCGCCTCGCCCGATCACCTGAATCTGAAAGCGGTCGGCAAAGGCCATCGAGGGGCCACTTTTCACGCCAATAGTGCCCAGAGGGCGATTATTCCACAGGTGTAGGCCGAGGATGGCTTCCACATCCGGGTTTTTCAGAACCCCCGCCTCCAGCATGGGCTTGGCTCCGCCGGGGCCTTCTTCGGCAGGTTGAAAAATGACCTTGACCGTGCCCTTGAGGTGTTGACGGTGCTGTTGCAGCAGCTTGGCGGTGCCCATAGCAATGGCCGTATGGCCGTCGTGGCCACAGGCGTGCATGACGTTGGGGATGGCGGAGCGGTACTCGACTTCATTGGCCTCATGAATGGGCAGGGCATCCATATCGGCCCGCAGCGCCAAAACCGGCCCCGGCTGCTCTCCCTCAATGGTGGCCACGATGCCGGTGTGGGCAATGCCGGTCTGGTGAGGGATCCCCCAACTTTTCAGGCGCTGGCTGATGTAAGCAGCGGTTTGCTTCTCCTGGAAGCCCAGCTCGGGATACTTGTGGATGTGGCGGCGCCAGGTCACCAACTCGGGTTGTAAAGCTCGAACAGCAGGGCGAAGCGCGGGAAAGGACATGACCTGAAAAACAAAAAAACAAAAATGTCTTGGAAAACCTTCACCGATGGCCAGTGTTGGTTGCATGCAGTTGCCTGTCGATTTTGCCCAGTATGGCATTGCTGAGGCTGCTTTCCGCTCGGCGTCGAGGTGGACATCTAGGCCCACAGGGATCCGGTTTCCGGCGGCAGATCCTGCCAACGGCCCGGCCCCACAGCTCGCAAAGCCTCTTGCAAGGAGATCGCCCCTGAGTAGAGGGCTTTACCCAAAATGGCCCCCGTCAAACCGGGCAAGCTCAACAAAGCCAGCAAATCCGTTAGCGATCCGATTCCCCCCGAAGCAATCACAGGCAGGCGGGAGATGGCGAGGATCTCCTGCAACTGTTGTAGGTTGGGGCCGGCCAGGGTGCCATCCTGGCCAATGTCGGTGTAGATGATGCCGGCGACGCCCTGTTCCCCCACCCGTTGCACCAATTCGGTGGCCCGCAGGGGAGTGGTGCTCAGCCAGCCGCGGGTGGCCACTTGCCCCTGCCGAGCGTCGATCCCCACCCAAACCCGACCGGGGAAGGCTTGGGTCATCGCCTCCAGGGTGTCGGGATCCTCTACGGCTAGGGTGCCAACGATCACCCGATCCACCCCCAGCTCCAGCAACTGCCGCGCCCGTTCCAGGGATCGGATCCCACCCCCCACCTGCACCGGGATGGCCAGGCTGCGGACAATGCGCTCAATGATGGGCAGGTTGACTGGATCCCCGCTTTTGGCTCCGTCCAGATCGACCACATGCAGGCGAGGGGCACCCTGTGCCGCCCAAGCTTCGGCCTGTTGGATCGGGTCGTCGGCTACCTGTTCTGCCTGGGCGTAATCCCCCTGGTAAAGGCGCACGGCGTGGCCCTGCAAAAGGTCGATGGCGGGGATCACCTCTAAGAAGGCGCTGGTGTAAGGCATGATTGGGATCCCTTAGGGGCTTCTCCAGTATCGCCCAGGGGGGAGAATGGGAAAACCTTTTGGGGCGACCATGAACGCACGTCAACTGGCCCTCTTGGCCTTGCAGAAGATCGAGCGGCAAAACGCCTATGCTGACGTGGTGCTAGAGCACCTGTTGGCCCACAGCCACCTGATCCCTGCCGACTGCCGCCTGGTCAGCGAGCTGGTGTACGGCGTTACCCGCCGTCGTCGCACCCTCGACGCCCTAATCGACTGCTTTGCCCAACGTCCTGCCCACAAGCAACCGCCCGATTTGCGGCTCATTCTGCACCTTGGCCTCTACCAACTGGCTTTTTTGGATCAGATCCCCCCCAGCGCTGCCATCCACACCAGCGTGGAATTGGCCCGCCAGATGGGGCTGGGATCCCTGACAGGGGTGGTGAACGGCATCTTGCGCGCCTACCAGCGGCAAGTGTTGGATCAGCCAGAGAAGGATCCCCTCAAGCCCCTCGAGGACACTCTGCCAGCCGACCCAATTCAGGCTTTGGGGATCCGGCACAGCTTTCCCGACTGGTTGGTGAGCCTATGGTGGGAGCGCCTGGGGCCGGTGGAAACGGAGCAGTTGTGTGCTTGGTTTAATCAGCCACCCCACCTGGATTTGCGGGTCAACCCACTGCGGGCAGATGTGAATAAAGTCATTCAAGCCTTGGCAGCAGCCGGGATCCCTGCCCTCCCCATCTCCGAGGTGCCGGGTGCCTTGCGACTTCAGGATCATGCCGGCGACATCACGGCCCTACCCGGCTTTGCCCAAGGGTGGTGGAGCGTTCAGGATGCCAGTGCCCAGCAGGTGGTGCATTGGCTGGATCCCCAGCCAGGGGAGCGGGTGATCGACTGCTGCGCTGCTCCGGGCGGCAAGACCACCCAAATAGCCCAACACATGCAGGATCGGGGGGAAATCTGGGCTTTGGATCGCCACCCCCACCGTCTGCGGCGCCTGGAGGAAAATAGGCAGCGCCTGGGCTTGAGCTCAATCCGTCCCCTGGCCATCGACCTGTTATCCCTGAGCGCTGCCGCCGATCGCGTCAGCGGGACGGAGTCCTTACCCCCTGCCCCCTTGCCCCCCTGGCAGAGTGCTGACCGCGTACTGCTGGATGCCCCCTGCTCCGGCCTAGGCACCTTGCACCGCCATGCTGACGCTCGCTGGCGGCAGACTCCAGAGCGGATCCCTGAATTGGCCCACCTGCAAGCTCAGCTTCTGCAGGTGGCAGCCCGTTGGCTTAAGCCGGGCGGGGTGTTGGTGTACGCTACCTGCACGCTGCACCCTGCCGAAAACGAGGAGATCATTCAAGCCTTTCTCGACAGCCACCCCAATTGGGCTGCTGAAGGGGATCCCCTGCTCATCTGGCCCCACCGGCAGGATCGGGATGGATTTTTTATCCAACGGCTGCGCCGCTCCGGTTACTAACTCCCCTCTCCCTCTGGGAGAGGGGCTGGGGGTGAGGGCAGCAACGCCGAAGACTTGGGGAGTACCTTAACCATTGCCACATGGCTTCTGAGCTGCTGACCAGTCCGAAAAACCCCTGGATCCGCAAGTTGCGGCAGTTGCACCGCAGCAAAGGCCGGCGGGAACAGGGCGCCTTTTTGGTGGAGGGATCCCACCTCATCGAAGAAGCCCTGCGAGTTGGCTGGCCCCTGCAGGCTCTCTGCTACACGCTTGAGTGGGCTGAGCGTTACCCACAATTGCTGGCCAATCTGCCCAAGAGTCTACGGCGGCAGGCCGTCAGCTCAGAAGTCATGGCAGCGCTCTGTACCACCGAGTCTCCCGAAGGAGCTGTGGCCGTGGCCGTCAGTTGGCAGATTTCCTCTCCCCCCTTGTCCGGGGTACGTTTGGGCCTCGTGGTGGAAACGCTGCAAGATCCGGGCAATTTGGGATCCCTAATCCGAGTCGTGGCCGCCGCAGGAGCCGACGGCCTTTGGCTAAGCGCAGACAGCGTCGATCCCGAAAACCCCAAAGTCTTGCGGGCCTCTGCCGGCCAGTGGTTTCGCCGTCCGCCCCAAGTCGTGCCCGACCTAGCCGCCTGGATCCAGAGCTGCCGTTGCCACGGGATCCAAGTCTTGGCTGCTACCCTCTCCCCCACAGCAAACTGCTACTGGGATCAAGATCTCACCTGCCCTACCCTTTTTCTCCTGGGCAACGAAGGGGCTGGCCTGAGGGAAGCGACTATCCAACAGGCCGATGCCCAGGTGCGGATCCCGATGGCCGAGGGTGTCGAATCTCTGAACGTCGCTATGACGGGGGGGTTGTTGCTCTACGAGGCCCTGCGCCAGCGGCGATCTCGCTCAGGAAGCGCTCCCTGAACAGCTAGCTGCTCCCTCAGAACTCTTCCTCTACAAAGACCGCATCCTCATTCTCTTCCTGCTCTCCCTCCTCCATCGCTGCCGGCCGGCTGGCGGAAACCGTCACCCCCGCAGAAAGTTTCTCCCGCACAGCCGCTTCCACCTCCGCTAGGAGCTCTGGGTTTTCCTTCAAGTAGACAACCAGATTGTCCCTTCCTTGGGCAACATTTTCCTCCTTGTAGCTGTACCAAGAGCCGCGCCGCTTCAGAATGCCCATCTCATCTGCCAGATCGATGATGCAGCCGATGTTGGAGATGCCCTGGCCAAAGATGATGTCAAACTCTGCTCGCCGGAAAGGGGGAGCAACTTTGTTTTTCACCACCTTGACCCGCGCTCGGATCCCGTATTCTTCAGCGCCTTTTTTCAGGGTTTGAACGCGGCGAATATCTAGCCGCACCGACGCATAAAACTTAAGGGCATTGCCGCCGGTGGTGGTCTCCTGGGGGCCATAGCCTATGCCGCCAATTTTGGAGCGCAATTGGTTTAAGAAAAGAACGATGGATCCGGTTTTGCTGACATTTCCGGCAATCTTGCGCAGCGCTTGGCTCATCAGGCGCGCCTGCAATCCCACATGGGCATCTCCCATATCCCCTTCGATCTCAGCCCGGGGCACCAACGCTGCTACCGAGTCCACCACCACGATATCCACAGCTGCCGAGCGCACCAACTGATCGACAATCTCCAGGGCGGCCTCCCCCGTGTCCGGCTGGGAGATCAACAGGTTTTGAATATCAACCCCCAAAGCTGCTGCGTAAGTGGGATCCAGCGCATGTTCCGCATCCACAAAAGCTGCCGTTCCCCCTTGTTTTTGCACTTCGGCGATGGCATGTAGGGCAATTGAAGTTTTCCCAGAAGATTCCGGCCCAAAGACTTCGATAATCCGCCCTTTTGGGTAACCTCCGCCCAAGGCCAAGTCGAGGGTGATGGCCCCACTGGGTATGGTCTCCACCCGCATCTGGGTGGCATCTCCCAGGCGCATGATTGCCCCTTTGCCGAAATTCCGCTCGATCTGGCTTAACACCTGCTCCAGGGCTTTGCGTTTTTCTGACTTCAATTTGTCCGAGTCATCAGCAGTGTTCACAGCAGCGGCTTTCCGGGCCATAACCCGCATCCCCCCCAGGAGTCGTGGTGGAAAATCGAGCCTGCATTCTAACATTGTCGCCTTGCTCTGAGCGGATCCCTCTCCCTCCAACTGCAGTCAGCTCGTACCTTGCCTCGGTTCCTAACTCCCCTCTCCCTCTGGGAGAGGGGCTGGGGGTGAGGGCAGGTCTTCTACATAGCCTTGCAGAGCGGGTAGAGTGGGCTAAAGGGATCTGCTCAGGAATGTCCCCACGGTCATGACTTTGGTCTTACAATCCCCCGGCCCGGTTGTGTTTAGTTGGGGGCCGCTCAGCCTGCGCTGGTATGGCTTATTGATCGGCCTGGCAATGGTGTTGGGCTTGCTCCTGGCTCGCCATCTGGCAGCTCGGCGTGGCCTTCCCCCCAGTTCCATGCCTGATCTGCTGGTGTGGTTGGTGGTTGGATCCCTGCCCCTTGCTCGCCTGTACTATGTGGCCTTTGAGTGGGAACGCTATCGAGATGGCCCTTGGTGGCAGGTCTTGGCCCTCTGGCAGGGGGGCATTGCCATTCACGGTGCCTTGATCGGCGGCAGTGCGGCGCTTTACCTGTTCGCCCGGCGGCACCGGCTGAGTTTTTGGTTGCTAGCCGATTGCCTTGTTCCCTCCCTCAGCCTTGGTCAGGGGATCGGACGTTGGGGCAACTTCTTCAACAACGAAGCCTACGGAAAGGTGTTGCCTCCGGATAGCCCTCTGTGGGTACAACTGCAGCTGCCTGATGGATCGCGCGTCCATCCCACTTTTTTGTACGAATCCCTCTGGAACTTTGGTCTCTTCGGGCTCCTGCTCTTTTTAAGCTACCGGCGCCAGCTTCCCCCCGGCACCCTCTTGGGCCTCTACTTGGTGGGGTACAGCCTGGGGCGCTTCTGGATCGAAGGCCTGCGCACCGATAGCCTCATGCTGGGATCCCTGCGGGTGGCGCAGGGGGTGAGCCTGTTGCTCATTGGAGCAGGCCTGGCCGCAATCTTGACAGCTCCCAAACGCGTTTCTGTTCACCCAAACGAGGCAACTTCCTCGCCTGGGATCCCCGCCCCAAAGGAGTTGTAAGCCATGGCCAGCGAACAGAATGAAGAGCTCTGGCAGCAAGCCTCCCCTCTGCTGCTGCCATCCGCCGCTGCTACCCAATCACTAGGGGCCCTCGTAGCTCAAGCCGCCCTTGGCTTCCTCGCCCCTTCAGGTCAACAAAAATCTCCCCCTCCCAGCCGCAGCCTCGGCTCCACTTCCGGCTTGGTCATTCTTCTCGAAGGTAATCTGGGCAGCGGCAAAACCACCTTTGTGCAGGGACTAGGGCAGGGCTTAGGGATCCCTGAACCCATCGACAGCCCCACCTTCGTGCTGGTGCAGGAATACCACACCGGACGGATCCCTCTTTTCCATTGCGATCTCTACCGCCTAGAGACCTCTTCTGCCGCTCGCGCCGGTGGGAAAGAATCCACACTCCTAGAAGACCTAGGGCTAGAAGAACTTTGGAGCCAAGGTGGGATCACCGCTATTGAGTGGCCCCAGTACCTCCGCCATCTGCCTGCGACCTACCTCTGGCTGCGCCTACAGCCCCATCCCCAGCAGGAAGGAGCCCGCCTTCTACACGTCAAGGGAAAGGGATCCCAGACTGGCCACCTTTGGCAGCAAGTTCTTTCTCAATTCACTCAGCAAAACCTCGAAGAAGGGATCCACTTCTCCTCCTGAAAGTACTTGAAAGCAGAAGAAAAAGTTGAGATCCCAAAAGACTTATGGTCATTTCGATTCCAACTAGGACACTGCACCCGCGCCTAAAACGTTGAATGTACGGAGCCAGAAGGCTCTTCTCAGCAGTTCAGTCGCTTCACCCCAGCCTAAAACGACTATAAGCTCAAGGCAAACAGCCAGAATTCAGCCAAAAGTCATCCTCAGGCCAAATCAAACAGCAGCACCTCAGCCCCTTCTTCACTGAAAAGGTTGAGCTCGCTTTCCCTAGCAATAGCCACGCCATCTCCTTCTCGCAAAAACAAGCCATCCAGGGTCACATCGCCCCGAGCTATCTGCAGCCATCCGTAGCGCTTCTCATCCAAGTGTCGGTGAATGGTGCGTCCCGGCTCAATCAACCCCGCATAGAGATTCACATCCTGATGCACAATCACGGATCCCTGGCGCCCATCTCGAGAGGCAACTAAACAAAACTCATTGGGATGCTCTGTCAAACCCGTCGCTTTTTGTTCATAGCTGGGCTCCAGGTTTTCCTGCTCCGGCAAAATCCAAATTTGCAGCAGATGAACCTCCTCATCTGCCGAGTGGTTGTACTCGCTGTGCCAGATCCCTGTGCCTGCCGTCATCCGTTGAATTTCACCAGGACGAATCACAGATCCCGTGCCCAAGCTGTCTTTATGCTCAAGGATCCCTTCCAAAACATAGGTAACGATCTCCATGTCCCGGTGCCCATGGGTCGGAAAGCCAGCACTCGGGCTGATTCGGTCATCGTTAATCACCCGCAAAGCCCGGAAGCCCATGTAGCGAGGGTCGTAGTACTCTCCAAAAGAAAATGAGTGGTAAGTATCAAGCCAACTGAGCTTGACATGACCCCTCTCTTCCCGCTTGCGCAAAGTCAGCATCACAGTTTCTCCGAAACCTGACCCTCGCAACCATCTTATTAACTCTGCAGTCAGAATGTCAATATTCAAACAGTTTTATTTCTTCTTTTCCCTGCTATTCTCGCCAAAAACTTGCCAAAAACTTTGGGTTGGATATCTTGACGGGGTGGTGGGGGTGGGGATAGGGTAGTAAAGCGCCACAAGGCC
>NZ_JANSIK010000097.1:0-49302 GCF_047462035.1 Synechococcus sp. R5-15
TATTCTGTACTATAATCAACATGGTTGTACAAAACGGCGTTGCCGGAATCTGGTGCAACTACGCGGTGGGGCATCCCGTGTCTGCTCGCAGAGGGTTCTTGCAGTAGCTCCCCGATGAAGCGAGAAGCCCACGCTGTACCTATAGGGTCAGTGATGGGAGTATGTCACCAGCCATGAAGCATGATTTCGTTTCCAGCGGCAGAGCTGTATCTGATTTGAAGGCACATTTGGTCTTAACCACCAAGTACCGTCGCAAGGTATTTACCGGCGAAATGCTGCAGCGATTACATGGATTCATGTATGACCTCTGCCGAAAGTGGGGCTGTAAACTTATTGAGTTCAACGGCGAGGCAGACCATGTTCATCTGCTGTTCCAGTACTATCCGCAGATAGATCTGTCCAAATTGGTAAACAACATCAAATCCGTCTCTAGTCGCAGGATGAGAAGCGAGTTTGCGGACTACATCAGCAAGATATACCGAAAAAATGTGCCATGGAACGAGTCTTATTTCATCGCTTCATGCGGTGGGGTAACAGTCTCGGTATTGCGCCAGTACATTGAAAACCAAGGTACTCCCGCCTCTCATCCCGACCCAAGCGCTCCGCGCCGCTAGCGCGAACGTCCTGCGGACAGAGGGCGGGGCTTCTCGGCGGTTTAGCTAAAAAAGTGTTAGGGACAGAGGGTTTTTGTTGATTGGGTTGCCGTTGGCGTTGTTAGGACGAAGTTCTTTGTAAGGTGCTTTGGGCTGAGGTTAACCACAATGTTGCGACTGTACGGGATCCCAACCTCCGGAAATTGCTACAAAGTGGAATTGCTCCTCAAGCAATTGGGGATCCCCTATGAGACGGTTGAAGTCAACTCCAGGGCCGGAGAAAACCGCCGCCCCGAGTACCTGGCCAAGAACCCCCTGGGCCAGATCCCGGCTTTGGAACTGGAAGATGGAACGGTCTTGGCGGAGTCCGCCGCGATCTTGGTTTACCTGGCAGAAGACACCCCCCTCTACGGCCAAAACAAGTTGGAACGGGCTGAGATTTTGAAGTGGTTGCTTTTTGAACAAACCCGCATCGCCCGCTACATCGCCACCACTCGCTTCTGGGTGCGGGCCGGCCAAGCAGAGGCCCATGCTGACGTGATCGCCCAGAACTTGAAATCTGGAACAGAGGCCTTGGAGATCATGGAAGGCCACCTGCAGGGGAAAGCATTTTTTGTGGGCAACCGCTACACCATCGCCGATCTCGCCCTTTTCACATACACCCATGTGGCGGAGCAGGGTGGGTTTGACCTTAAGCCCTTTCCCCAGATCCGAGCCTGGTGTCAGCGGGTGAAAGAAACCGACCGGTTCTTCCCCCTACCCGGAGCATGAAACATTTTCTCCTAATTGCTGGCTCCCTCCATGCCCTGCAGCAACTGGCCCAGATACCAAATATCAACCTCGCTGGCCACTTCCCCCTCAGCCAAGAAGGGCGTGCCATCTTGGAAGTTGAGCGGCCCCTTGAAGAGCTGAATGCTGCCATTCCCCAAGCCGGCGATGAACTCCTCCAACTTAGCCCTATCTTCTGGCTCCAGGGCTTCTCCCATGATGAACCCTGCCGAAGACGTGTCCGGGTTGTTGATATCCGACCAGTCGATGGGCGGACGCAGGAATTGGCTCTCGAAGGTGCCCGCGCGAGCTGCCTCGATCAATTGCTTGTATCCTGGCCCCCAGTTGTAGTAGGAAACCCCCAGGCAAATTTCGGGCGCAAAGTTACAACCGCTGGCCAGGCCGTAGTGGGTGTAGCGCACTCGCTTTCCGGCCTCAGCAGCCCGCTTGCCTTGTACCGCCGCCTCCGGTGTATCCAACCCCGACATCACCACATCAAAGCCGCCGTTGTAAAAGTCATCGGCAACCTTGCTTGGATCCAAAGTAACCCCTGGAATGTTGAACCAGAAGCCAATCCAGGTCACCCGGAACTGCAACTCTTCAGGACGATCTCGGTAAGTTTCCCAGCAGTATTTGGCCCCCAAGTAAGCAGCAGCAGCGTAACGGCGGGTTTCATCGTTGATCAGAGGCCCCAACAGGCCAATTTTGCCGGTTTCGGAGCCCAGGGCTGCAGCACAGCCAGCCACCATGCGCATCGCTTCCATCTGGGGCATGATGTTGGCCAAGTTGGGCAGATCGATGTAATTTTTCCCTTCCTTCCAGGCCATGTCCCCAGAAGCATGGATAACTGCGATCTCAGGATGCTTGCGGGCCGTTTCAATCGCGTCGTCTTTGTGGTCATCGGAAGTAAAGATGATAACCTTCGCACCTCGGGCGATCATGTCATCCGCCACCTGGGAGGCGCGCACATTGGGCCGATCCGCCGGGTTCACCTTATCCAGGTAATCAAACTGGAGGCCGGGCAACTTGGCCTTGACGTATTCGCTGCCCTCCACATGGGCCTGGCTCCAGCCGCCATCCTGCATCGGCCCCACCAGCACCATGCCCACTTTGAAGGTCTCTTGCGCTGTTGTGGGGGTGGATCCCAGTAGAGCGGCGACTGCCAGGCCAATAGCCCAGCCTCTCGAGGGAGAAAAAGCGCGGGTAAGATTCCAGTTCACAGGCGGCTCCAACAGAACAGGGATCCAAAGCCGGAAGACTACATCCATCATCGGGATCCCGCTGCAGATCGCTGTATCTGAGAATACAAAAAGGCGCTTGGCAAACGACGTGGAAGCCAGCAGGGGCTCAGGGAGAAATTTATCGTTCCTTCAGTTCCCGCTGAATCTCCCGCTGGGTTTGCCGCTCTTTGATTGCCTGCCGCTTGTCGTGGAGCTTTTTGCCGCGGGCCACGCCCAGATGGGCTTTGATCCAGCCGCGGTTGAGCACCAGCTTGAGGGGAACCACGGTCAGGCCCTTTTGTTCCACCAAGCCCCGTAGGCGGTCGATCTCGCGGCGGTGCAGCAGCAACTTGCGGCGGCGGGTAGGGTCGTGGTTAAACACTTTGCTGGCGGTGTCATGGGGGGAGATGTGCAGATTGTGCAGCCATGCTTCCCCATCCCGAAAGAGGGCAAAAGCGTCTTGCAGGTTGGCTTTGCCCGCTCGTATCGATTTCACCTCTGTGCCGGTCAGTTGGATCCCGGCCTCATAGGTCTCCAAGATGTCGTACTCGAAGCGGGCGCGACGGTTGTCAACCAGGGTTTTGACGTTGGGATCCACAGCCATAGGCTTTCAGTAGACCAGAGGGCCTAACGAGAGGTCAGGGATCTCTCCAATTTTCGCACCGCCCGCCCAACCAAGCGCTCGGATTTGCCGCGCCAGAGAAAGCGAATGGGGGTACCGGTAAAGTCCAGGTTTTGCCGGAAGTGCTTTTCCAGGAAGCGGCGGTAGTTATCCTTAAACAAATCGGGATCGTTGACAAACAGAACAAAGGTGGGGGGCCGATCCGCCACCTGGGTGCCGTAGTAAATTCTGCCCTGCTTGCCCTGGCGGTTGGTGGGGGGCGATTGCCAGGCAAGAGCATCCTGGAGCACTTCGTTGACCACAGCGGTGGGAACCCGTTTGCGGTGGGCGGCCACCACGGTATTCACCTGCTCAAAGATTTTGTGGGTGCGTTGCCCGGTGAGGGCGCTGACAAACAGGAGCGGCGCCCATTCAATAAAGTAAAGCCTGTCGCGAATCTCGCGGGTGAACTCGTTGATGGTGTGGGTATCTTTGTTTTCTACTGCATCCCACTTGTTGACGACGACAACGCAGGCGCGGCCCTCTTCTTCGATGCGCCCGGCCAGCCTCTGATCCTGTTCGGTAACCCCCTCCAAAGCATCGATCACCAGCAGCACTGCATCCGAGCGCTGGATGGCCTTGAAGGCCCGGTTGATGCTGAAGAACTCAATGCCGTACTGCACGCGGTTTTTTTTGCGGATGCCGGCGGTATCGATGAGGCGATAGGGCTGCCCTTCCCAGGTGACCACGGTGTCGATGGCATCGCGGGTGGTGCCGGAAATGGGGCTGACGATGGCCCGCTCGGATCCTACCAGGCGGTTGAGCAGGCTGGATTTGCCGACGTTGGGCCGTCCCACAATCGAGACGGCGATGGGATCTGGCTCGCCTGCGGCTTCTGCGGTCACTTCGGGCAAGTGAGCCAGCACCGCCTCCAACAGCTCGGCTACCCCATTGCCATGGATGCCGGAACAGGGGATCGGATCCCCCAGCCCCAGCTCCCAAAAGGCTGCTGCCTGAGCCAGGCCCATCTGCCCCGACTCGCACTTGTTTACGGCCACCACCACCGGCAGGGGTTGTTTGCGCAGCCAATCGGCCACTTCTACATCGGCGGGTGTCAGTCCCTCTCGGCCATCCACCACGAAGATCACGGCCTGCGCCTCGGCCATGGCTGCCATCGCTTGCTGGCGAATGTGGGGCAGAAATTCGCTGTCGTCGCCAAAAACCAGGCCGCCGGTGTCCACCACCCGCAAGCGGCGCCCGTTCCATTCCACCTCCTGGTACAGGCGATCCCGGGTCACGCCGGGCTCATCGTGCACAATGGCCGAACGCACCCCCGCCATGCGGTTGACGAGGGTAGATTTGCCCACGTTGGGGCGACCCACAATGGCCACAAGTGGTAGGGGCACTGTTCGGCTCGTCGATAACTTGAGATGGGATATCTATCCTAGCCGTTCCGGATCCCGGATGCCCAAAGCCGCCAATCTCGATCATTGCTTTGGATGCAGGTCTGGCGGTAAGTTAGGTACCTATCCTCCCATCAGGCACCGGCTGTGCCCCTTCCCCATTCTTGCCATGAACCGCGCTCTCGTTCCCGCCCAGCGGCTGAACAAGCTGCCCGCCTATGTCTTCGCCCGCTTGGATGAGCTGAAGGCCCGCGCCCGCCAGCAGGGGTTGGATTTGATCGATCTGGGCATGGGCAACCCCGATGGCCCCACCCCACAGCCGGTGGTGGAGGCGGCGCAGGCGGCCATTGCGGATCCCGCCCACCACGGCTACCCGCCCTTTGAGGGCACGGCCAGCTTCCGCCAGGCGATCACGGATTGGTACTGGCGCCGCTACGGGGTGGAGCTGGATCCCAATGGAGAGGCGCTGCCTTTGCTGGGATCCAAAGAGGGGCTGACCCACCTGGCTCTGGCCTATGTGGATCCCGGAGATCTGGTGTTGGTGCCCAGCCCTGCCTATCCAGCCCATTTTCGCGGCCCCATGATTGCCGGCGGGCAGATCTACCCGATGATGCTGCGCCCGCAGAAGGGGTGGTTGATCGATCTGCAAGAAATACCGCCGGAAGTGGCCCAGCAAGCGCGGGTGCTCTACTTTAACTACCCCAACAACCCGACGGCGGCAGTTGCGCCCCGCTCTTTTTTTGAGGAGGTGGTGGAGTTTGCCCGCCGCTACGATCTCATCCTGGTGCACGACCTATGCTATGCCGAGCTGGCTTTTGACGGCTACCGGCCCACCAGCCTGCTGCAGATCCCAGGCGCCAAGGACTTGGCAGTGGAGTTCCACACCCTCTCCAAAACCTACAACATGGCCGGCTGGCGGGTGGGATTTGTGGTGGGCAATCGCCAGATCATCCAGAGCTTGCGCACCCTGAAAACCAATCTCGACTACGGCATTTTTGCCGCCATCCAAAAGGCCGCCGAAACTGCCCTGCGCCTGCCGGATAGCTACCTGGAGCAGGTACAAGAGCGCTACCGCCGCCGGCGCGACTATCTGATCGGCCGCCTAGCGGAGTTGGGCTGGCGGATCGAGCCGCCACTGGCGACGATGTATCTCTGGATCCCTACCCCCCGCGCTGCCGACGGCACCCCTGAGGGATCGACGGAGTTTGCCCTGCGGGTGCTGGAATCTACAGGCGTGGTCGTAACCCCCGGCAGCGCTTTTGGAGAGGGAGGAGAGGGCTACGTGCGGATTAGCCTAATTGCCGATTGCGAGCGCATAGGTCAGGCTATCGATCGCTGGGCGGAAGCTGGGATCCGCTACTGCTGAGCCATAGGATGGCCATAGGATGAAGGAGCCGCGAGGATCCCTTCTGGCAAGGATCTGAAGGATTTAGATCAATAGCCATTCTCGATCCTCCATCACCCCCGGCCTCTCTCCCAGGGGGAGCTAGGGATCAACGCGACAAACCCTTTGATTGGCTACTTGAAGTGACCGCATATGGTCGTTTCAGGTTAGGGTGAGACGCCTGCGCCACTGAGAAAAGCCCTATAGACCCGTTCCTTCAAAGTTTTAGGGTGGTTGCAGTGTCCTGGCTTGAATCGAAATGACCGTAATTCTCAGTCCTTGGGAAGTTGATACTGCTCCACGATGCGCCGGGCGAAGGGGGGCACGTGCTGCTCTAGCTTGTGCGGATAGTGGCGGCGCACGTAGAGGTAGTTGCGGGTGAAGTGGGAATCGATGGAGAAGCGGGCATATTCCAAACCGCGTGGCCCAAACCGCTCGATCACCGCCCCCATGATCTGGGCCAACCACATCGGTAGGGTCAGGGCTTGGTCGTAGGCAGGGATCCCCTGCTGCACTGCCGCCCTCCGGGATCCCTGCGAGATCACCGGTTGGGTTTCCAGCTCCTCCCAGACTAAGTCCAACAGCTCTTGCCCCCGCTGATTGCGCACCAGCAGCCACTGCCAGCCCAAGGGGGATCCCATGTAGCCCACCACCAGATCTGCCAGAGCATTCACATAGTCAAAACAACTGAGGCAGGAGGGGGCAAACACGTCCTTGAGTTCTTTGGTCTTGAGGCCGAAGAAGGGCACCTTTTCCACCGAGCCATCTTCGTGTTTGAAGTGGATGTGGAAGTCTTGCATAAACTCGTAGTGCACCACCGTCTGTGGGGAGCGGCTGGTGGTTTCTAGAAACTTTTGCAGCCCGGCACGGCTGACATTGTCCACACAGGGCGTGCCCAACACGTACAGCTTCTCCAGGCCCAGTTTTTTTTCCACCGCCCGCAAAGCCTGAATTTGGCAGCCCACCCCGATCACCAATAGGCGCTTGAGGCCGCTTTGCTCCACCTGCTCCAACACAGACAAGTTGGGAGAAAGAGTTGGCTTGTTAACTCGCGCCGCCCAGACCGCTTCGGGGGTACGGGCCAGGATGGGCCGTGGCTGAAAGCGATCCCGCTCATCCGCCTGCACGCACACCACCCCTTCCACCAAGCCAGTGGTGAGGGCCTTCATGCCAATGCTGCTGACAATGCCCGTCCACTGGGCCCCCGGGATCGGATCCCGCTTGCGGGCTGTGTACATCGCCTCGTAGACACCGAAGTAATCGGTATCAGTGACGGCAAGGGATCCTGAGCGCAGCGATTCCCGGGATCGCCCGTGGGTCTGTTCTTCCAACTGGGTCAGTTGCTGGTCCAAGAAGGCACAGGCTTCTTTGACGTGGGCCACGTAGCGGGTATCGCAGAGGCCGCACTGGCTGCACAGCTCTTTGGCCGGATAGCGGCCGGAACGGATGGGCCGGGCTGGACGCGGTGAACGGGATCCCATGATTTCTAGTGTTTGCGTAAGCGGAATGGAGTCCAATGGATCTTTTGAGCTTTGCTATTTAAGCTTTCTTTGAGATCTAAAGACACAAGCACCTCAGGCGTTCGCAGCAACGGCAACCAAGGTGCTCTCTTCAGTTTGCGGCCAAAACGGCAGATAGCGGCAAAGAACTTCGAGGGATCGCTGCTAAAGGAGCGCAAAATCTCAGAGCCTCTATAGATTGCTGTAGCGTTCTTCCGCCCAGGGTTCACCGCCCATGTAGTAGCCGTTGCTCCCCCAAAAGCTCAGTTGATCTCAGGGGGGAAACTCCAGGTATATGGGTGAGGGATCAAAGTGCGCACCGGCCCTACCGGGAGCGGTTGTCCTTCCAGGGTATGAACCAGGTAGTTTTCGGGGCGGGTGAACTCCTCCAGAGTCAGGTTGGTGGTGTAGCCGCCATAACAGTGTTGCATCACCGCCTTGGCCTCAGGAGCAATGGATACCAACTGCAACCCATCCGGGATCCACACCCCTGTCCGGTTGACATCCTCCATCTCCTTTCGGTACAACGCAAAGACTGGAGACACGGCACAGCTTGCCCACTGCTGTCGCCCCCATCCAGCCCCACCACTTGGCCGGTGTACTCCGTCATCGAAGGCTTGGTACTGCGCTGGAGTGGCCTTGAGGAGTTTGGCATCTCCGACCAGCGTGGGTGTATCTTATCGCAGGTCTAACAGGTCGCAGGTCTAACAGGGCAAAAGCCGTCCTGGAAGGGCGGGGCTTTGGACCTAGCTTTTTGGTAAAGGTATGGGCTCTAGGGTGGAATCTTGTCCGTGACGGGCCTGTACGGGAACGAGGACTGGCGCTGCTTCAGGATCGGGGAGAATGGATCCCTGTTGGAGCCTGTGAATGGCTGCCGGGGATAGGGGAGAAGAGCCCGGAAGGAACTCCGTCCCGCTAACCCAAGCGGGTGAGGTTGATAAGGCCGACTGGTGGAACTGAGTTGAGCAATTTTGGGGTGCAGAGCGTGTTGTCGATGAACCTATGGAGTGCAGGGCTGTTGGGCCTTACCTTCAGCTCACCTGGAGAATTTGTCTTCCGCTTTCCCCCCGGCACCCCGCTGGTGGGAGGGCTGGGCCTACGCTGGTATGGCCTATTGATGGCAGTGGCCGTGTTGGTCGGCTTGATCTTGACCAAAGCGTTGGCAGAATCTCGTCATCTAGAGAAAGAGCCTGGCAAAGCCAGTGAACGAGTGGAGCTACTGGCCCTGTGGTTGGTAATATCTGGGTTTCTGGGCGCCCGCCTCTACTACGTCCTCACCCACTGGTCAGAGTTCCAAGACAACCCCCTCTCGGCCTTTGCCATTTGGCAGGGGGGTCTCATCATCCACGGTGGGGTGTTGGCCGGCGCGCTTGCCCTTTACCTCTATTGCCGCACCACCGGGATCAACGGCTGGAAGTACGCCGATGTGCTCACGCCGGGGTTGATTTTGGGCCAAGCCATCGGGCGCTGGGGCAACTTTTTCAACTCTGAGGCCTACGGTGCCCCTATTCCTCCCGACAGCCCTTGGCCGCTGCGGGTGTACATTCCTCCCCAAGCCCGCGAGCCGGAATACAGCCAATTTGAGTTTTTTCACCCCATCTTTTTTTACGAAAGCGTCCTCAACCTGCTTCTATTTGCCCTCTTGATGGGAATGTTCTGGCGCTTTCCCAAACTCAAAGATGGCACTTGGGTTTGGACCTATGTTGTCGGCTATAGCCTGATCCGCATCCCCTACGAAATCTTGCGCGTGTCGGCGGTGGCCTATCTGCCGGGAACTTCCATCAAAGCCGCCTATGTAGCCAGTGGCTTGGGCTTGGTGATCGGGATCGGCATGTTGATCTACATGTACCGGCTGCGCTTCGACCCCGATTTGGAACAACTGGCAGCGTGGTTATCGGAGCAAGCGGGATTAGCGCCAGAAGCAGCCCAAAACCTTCTGGAACGGGCTTGGGCTATTCAACAGAGACATCGCCGCGCCGACCTGTTGGATCGTGTCACCCTCGCCATGCCCCACTTTCCCGGCACCCTTGCCCCTCACCTGTCTCTTGGCCAACGGGAGCTGCTCATGCGGCAACTGTTTTGTCGCCTGGAAGGCAGGGATCCCTCTGAGGAAGGGCTGGCCCAAGCCAGTTAGTGCCGTGGCCATCAGGCTGAATCAGGGTCATTCCCTCACCCCCAAGGAGAAAGCAGGGCCAGGGAGCAAAACCTTTAGGCCAGCAGACCTCGGGCCAGCAAACCCGCCCCCCCTCCCATCAACACCAACAGCCAAGTGGGCTGGCGAAAGCGCATCAAGGCAATGAAGGCCGCTACCCCGATCCCCAAAGCCACCAGCGAAGCGGGAGTTGTTTGTTGTAGCAGCGCATTTTGGGCCAAGGGCACTGTAGCCGCAGCAACAGCCCCCAGGGCCGTTGGGGTAATTGCCTGCAGGGATCCCTTCACCCAAGCATTGTGCCGTATGCGCAACAGAACCGGAGCTGCCAGCAGAATAAAGGCAAAAGAAGGGGCAAAGATGGCCACTGTTGCCGTCAGGGCCCCCAGCACCCCTGCCACCTTGTAGCCGATAAAGGCTGCCGTCAGCACCACCGGGCCAGGAGTAAATTGCCCAATGGCCACCCCATCCAAGAACTCTGTCGGCGTCAACCAGCCCAACTGATCCACCACCTCGTCGGCGATGAAGGGGATGATCACCAGCCCTCCCCCGAAGATGGTGCCGCCTACTTTCAGGAAAAACAAGGTCAAAGGCCAGAAATAGGCACCAATCCGCTCCAGACCCCAAAAGCTGCTCAGGATAAGGGTTTCCGGTGGAACCGTGGCCACTACCGTCTGGGCCAACGTCAATACTGGCCAAGGGAGTAAAATCGGGATCCCCGATAGTGGGCCTTTTTTGGGCCCATACAGCAGCAGCCCCACCAGAGCCGCCAGCCCGAACAGCAACAGGATATTCACCCCCCCAATCAGCAGCAGGGCAAAGGCCGCCACCGCGATCAGCCCCCGGCTCCAATCCTTCACAGCTTTACGGCCCAGTTTCCAGCAAAAGGCCAGGATAATGGCGATCACCACCGGGGCCACCCCAAAAAACATCCCCTCTAGCTGCGGCACCCCCTGAAAGCGAAAGTAAAGCCAAGAAAAAATCACCTCGATCACAAAAGCAGGGGCAATGAAGCAAATCCCCGCCAGCACCGCCCCCAACCAGCCTGCCCGCACATAGCCGACATAGATCCCCATCTGGGTAGAAGCTGGCCCTGGCAACATTTCACATAGGCCCACCCCTTCGGTAAATTGTTCCTGGCTCATCCAGCCCCGCCGGATCACCGCCTCATCGTGTTGCATGGCGATGTGGGCTTGGGGGCCGCCGAAACCCAGGGATCCCAGCCGCAGGAATACCACGGCAATCTCTTTCAGGCGCGTTGAAAGGGAGGGCAAGTTGTCGGGGGCGTTTTCCGGCCTGGGGAACTGACCGGGAGCAGACTCAGAAGACATGGGCAAAGCCCGGCAAGACAACCCCGCCTATCCTGCCATCTGTCCGGGATCCCTTCAAGAGGACAACACTCGCCCGTTTATCCTTTCACCCAAACTGCCCCCTCAGGTCTTCAGGCTTCGCAACCACTTTTCCAGAGCGCGGATCGGCGCGGGATCCCGGTAGACGCGATCTTGACGTGCTTTCACCTGCTGGCCCATTTGCTCTCGCCACTCTGGATCCAAGCCCAACTGACTGGCAATCTGGACGTATTCATCGAGGGTGTGGGCGATGGTATCCAGGATCCCCATCTGCTGCAGGATGGCGTAGGTGTGGCGGCCCCGCAGCAGGGATCCGGGCAAGGTGACGATGGGCAGGCCGTGGGGCAGGGCTTCCAGGGTGGTGTTGCCCCCTGACCAGCCGAGGCTATCCAGGTAAATATCCCCCAGGGCGTTGTAGGCGGCATATTCTGCAGGCGAGAGTTCCGGTAGGAGCACCACATACTCTTCGGCAGCTAGGTCATAGGCCTGAAAGGCTCGTCGCAGCCGCTGCCAAAAGCGCTCGCGGATCCCTTGGGAGAGGCGGCCCCGCAAAAATAGAAATTGACACTTCCCCACTTCCCGGGCGATGCGGGGGAACACCTCGTCGTACTGAGGTAAGTACTTGAATAGGGATTGGGCGCAGAGGTAAAGCACCCTGTCGGGATCCACCCCCCAAGCTTGCCAGTCCACAGGGGCGGGGTCAACTTCTAGGGGAATATAGTAGGTGCCGATGCCAGGCAGGGGCAGGAGCTGCTCGGTGTAATGGCCGGCCCCGTCCGGCGGCTCCATCAGCTCGCTGCTGAGGAAAACGTCTATTGTCGGCAGGCCAGAAGTTTGCGGGTGGCCCCAGGCCATCGCCTGTACCGGCGCCAAGCGGAGGGCGGCCAGTTGGGCACAGACCGGGTCAATGCCCACTTCCGGGTAGAGGAGCACATCCAGCTGTGCCTCTCGAATAGCCGCTTGCCATTCTTCTATGCTGCGGGATCCGGCCACAAAGTGCTCAAAACGAGGGGGCAGGGAGCACGTGACCTCATCTTGGATGACCGAGGTGTGGAAGCCGTAGAGGGCCACTTGAGCACGATCCAGGGCTTCTACCCAGCCGCGAGTCAGGATCTTCCAAACGGAGTGATCCCGAAACAGGCCGGAGACAATGCCCACCCGCACTCGGCCAGGATGTCGCTGCCAGAGGACGGAGGGCTGGGGATAGCGGGCCGCCATCACGTCCCTCACCAAGGATCCGTAGAGCTGCTGCAGGTCGCGGTCGTTCTGGCCTTGGTAGGGCAAAAAGAAGGGTTGGACGGAGCCGATCCCGGCAGCTGCTCGCTCCAGGGTTTCGGGATCCCGCGGCAGGTGTTCCCAGCGGCCCTTCACCTGTTGTAGGGCTTGGCGGTAGCGCTCCCGAGCCACGGAAACTTGGTCTGCCGAGGCGTACAGCAAGGGCAACTGGCTAACACACCAGCCCAGGGCCGCGGCCAAGTCGGCGGGATCCGCTTGCCAGAGTTGGTAGAACAGCTCCGCCGCTTCCTCCTCCCGGCCACAATCCCGCAGCAGGATGGCCAGGGTGTAGGCGGCATCGGCAAAGTCCGGCTGCAGCTCCAGGGCCTGTCCCAAGGGGACAAGGGCCGCCTCCAAATCCCCCTGCTGCCGCAGCACCAGCCCCAGCTGGTACAAAACTTCCGCGTCCGGCCCCCCCTGCTCTAGGGCCAGTTGCAGGTGAGTTTTCGCCTCCGCCAGCTGCCCCGCCTGCTTGAGAACAATTCCCAAATTAAAGTGGGCGTCGGGAAACCAGGGCTGGTGGGCAAGGGCCTGCCGGATCAGGGCAATCGCGTCGTCCAGGGATCCCTGTTGCTGCCGACAGACCCCCAAGAGGTGCAGTGCCTCGGGGTGGGTGGGCTGGGCTTGCAGCACCTGCTGGTAAAGTGAGACAGCCTGTGGCCATTGCCCTGCCTGGTGATGGCGAACGGCTTGGGCCAACAGACGCTGCAGGTGCTCTCCTCTGTCCTTTCCAGCTCTGCCTAGGCCAAAGCCTTTCCCCGGTCCAGACACAGTGAGCTCCTCTCGCCGGCGGATCCTGGGCCTCTACCCCATCAGCCGTTGGGGAAATTGAGAAAGCCCGCCAAGGCCGGAGCAATCGGCAACAGGGTCATGACCATCAAAAAGAGGGCCAGCAATGCCAAAGCATCCCGCTGACCGTCGGTTTCAGTAATCTCATCCTGCGGTGGACGCTCTGGCTCGCGGGCGATGAACAGGATCAGCAGCGCCCAGTAGAGGGCCAAGACGTTGCTGATGGCCGCCACCGCCAAGGCAATCAGGGTGATGAAGGTGGCGCGGGCCGCCGTCTTCCGCCCGTACACCGCCTGCACAATGCGACCCCCGTCCAGCTGCCCTGCCGGCAGCAGGCTCAAGGCGGTGATTGCCAGGCCAATCCAGCCCACGGCAACAAAAGGATGAATGGGAACCAGCTCCGCCTGCAACTGGGATCCCAGCACCAGCCGCGCTAGGGTGCCTACCAGGATGGAGCTGCGGAAGATCTCCGTGGGCACATACAGACCCTCGGAGCCGGAGAGCTTCAGGCCAGCCAAGAGCACCAGCAGCGACAGGATCCCGCTCGCTGCCGGGCCGGCAAAGGCAATGTCGAAGAGGGCCTTGCGGCTGGGCACCGGCGATTGGATGCGGTTTAGGGATCCCAGCGTGCCGATCCCCAAGCTGGGGATAACAAAAGCAGGGCTGAGGCGCACGCCGTACTTGCCCGCCATCCAGCGGTGTCCGGTCTCATGCACCAGCAAGATGGCGAAGATCCCGGCCGCCACCGGCAGGGCTTCCACCCAGCGCCCTGGCGCATCCAACAGCCGGAAGCCCAAGAGATTGGCCCCCACCTCCAACGTGGCGACGAAGCTGAAGACCAGCAACGCCCCCGCCAGGATCTGCGCCCCCACGGAAGCGCGGTAATTGACGATGGGATCCGGCAAGACCACCACCGCCGGCTTTTCCGCCGGATCCTCCACCAAAAAGAGCTGGTAGCGACTGCCCACCTGCTCTTTGAGCTTCTCCACCAGCAGGGGTACCACCACCTCCGCCTCCTGGCGCAGGTTGCCCTTAAAAATCGCCCCTTCCCCATAGGGGACGGTCTCGGTGACGAAAAAGGTATCGAGGCCGAAAATAGACTGAATGGCCTGCAGATCCTCAGCCGAGATCCGCTGCAGAACCGCAGACGCTTCCAAAGGCGCCTCCCCTGCCGAAGGGGCTTCCCCCTGCTCTTCCAGACGAGCCAACTGCTCGCGACGGGCCTGCAGCTCCTGCTGGGCCAACTGGCGGGTCTTGCGCCCCACAGCAATGTAAAGCCCTGTAAAGACCAACAGCAACACCAGGAAGCCTGCAAAATTGAGGTAGATCCCCAGCAGCAGCAGCCCCAGGAAAACCACCCACGGCAACAGGAGCAGGGATCCCTGTAACCACACCCAAACGGCTAAGGATCCCCGCCGACGGGCTCTCCAGAAGCCCCAACCCAAAAAGGCCAGCGTTCCCAGCAAAAAGAGCGGCGTAATCTCAGCGGCAATGTTCATGGCTGACCTATGAGGCTGTACGGGTACCAAGCTGAGGGCAAGACGGCTCAAGCAGAAACAGCCGTTCCTTCAAAACGGGGCTCCGGCTGCTCCCACAGGTAGAAGCCAGCTTTCCGAGGTTTCAGGAGGAACAGCCGCAAAAACTGATAGAAGTTATCCAAGTAGAGGGGCAGCTTGCGCAAACCCTTGAAGGGGCCGGATCCCCGGGCAATCTCCCTCAGCTTAGCGTTGTTGGCCACGCACTTTTGCAGCCGCCGCACAAACTCAGGGTTTTCCACATCCAACACCACCGGGAACACCTTGGCCGCCTCGCGGTTGGTCTTGTAGATTACCTCCATGTCATAAGTATGGGGATCCAGCCCGATGAGGCGGTAGAAATCCGGGCGCTCTCCCACATCGTTGAGGTACATAGTGGCGAACACCGACAGCAAGAAGAAACGGCACCACAGCTTGGCCACCCATCCCTTGAGCAGCCGCGGCTGGCTTAGGAGCATGAGCGCAAAGAAATCGCCGTGGCGGTTCTCGTCCTGGCACCAGTTCTTGAAGAAGTTGAAGATGGGGTAGATGCGGTCTTCGGGATGGGCCTCCAGGTGGCGGTAGATGAGGATGTAGCGCCAGTAGCCAATCTTCTCCGAGAGATAGGTGGCATAGAAGATGAAACGCGGCGCGAAATAGGTGTAAGACTTGTGCTTAGTGAGAAAGCTCAGGTCGAAGGCCATGTTGAAGTCGCCCATAGCCCGGTTCAGAAAGCCGGCATGGCGGGCCTCATCGCGGCTCATCAGGGCAAAGCACTCGGCCAAAACGGGGTTGGTCTCTTTTAGCTTGCGCGACAGCTCCTTGTAGAGGAGAAAACCGGAGAACTCGGCTGTACAGGAGCGCTCCAAGAACTCCACAAACAACCGGCGCGCCTGCGGATCCAGGCGGCTTTCCCAGTCTTGGTTGAACTCCTCACCCCGGACGAAGTGATGGCGGTTGTAGTCGGCGCGAAACTCCTGCAGGATGGCCCGGAAATCGGCCTCTCGATCCCCTAAGCCCATTTTGCCGATGGCCTCGAAATCGGTGGTGTAGAAGCGCGGCGTCAGGATGGTCTCGGTGGGCACTCGCGCTTGAGTTTGAGCAGCTTGCAAACTGGGACTCATAGTGATTTAAAGCGGATGAAAAGGCCAGGTATACTCTCGCAGTTTACCAGCCTCTCTGGCCGTCGTGGGGATAAGAAGTGTTACCGGCAGGCTCTGAGAGATCCTTAAGACTCCACTGCCAGCGGCTGGGATCGCAAGGGATCCGTCAGCTCGCTGCCCTCCTCCGAAGGCGGGATCACCTGCCAAAACAGAGGCAAATAGGATTCCCAATTTTGCAGAATGCGCTCCGCTTTGGGGGAATGGGTGCGGCGATAGTGCTCTTGGATCAGGCTCTTCAGTTGTGCCTCTGCTGCTGCTGTCTGCACCCGCTGAATGCGCACGATCTCCCCGTTGACCTTGGCGGGGAAGTTGCCCTCCTCATCCAGCACATAGGCCAGGCCGCCGGTCATCCCCGCTCCCAGGTTGCGGCCCACCCGCCCCAGCACCACCACCACCCCACCGGTCATGTACTCGCAGCAGTGGTCGCCGGATCCCTCGATCACCGCCTGCGCTCCCGAGTTGCGCACCGCAAAGCGTTCCCCCGCCTGGCCGTTGGCAAACAGGGATCCGCCCGTGGCCCCGTACAAACAGGTGTTGCCCAGGATTACATTTTCCGCCGGATCGCGGGGCGCCTCAGGGGGAGCCAGGATGACGATCTCGCCGCCACACATGCTCTTGCCCACGTAGTCATTCGCTTCTCCTGTCAGGGTCAGGCGCATCCCCGCCAGTGTAAAAGCGCCAAAGCTCTGGCCGGCGCTGCCGACAAAGCGCAGATCCAACTGCCCCCCCTGTTGGGCAAAGCCGGTATCTCCGTACAAGCGGGCCAAGGTTCCGGCAATGCGCCCGCCTACGCAGCGGTCGGTGTTGGCGATAGGGATCTCCACCGTGGCTGTGCCGCAGGTCTCCACCGCCTTCTGCACCTCCGGCTGAGCCAGGATCTGCTCATCCAGCACCGGGCCGTTGGCGTGAACCGGCTCATGCTCCAACCAGTCGGGCAGGGTGTTGGGATCAAAACCGGGGGGAGTTCGCAGCAGACACTCCAAGTTCAAGGATGGGGTTTTCTGCAGAACGGCATCGGCCCGCGGACAGAGCAGATCCACCCGTCCAATCACCTCCTTCAGAGAGCGGTAGCCCAGTTGCGCTAAGACTTGGCGCACCTCCTCCGCCACAAAGGTGAAGAAGGTCACCACGTGATCTGGCGTGCCGGGGAAGCGCTTGCGCAACTCCTCCTTCTGGCTGGTCACTCCCACAGGGCAGTTGTTGGTGTGGCACACCCGCGCCATGATGCACCCCTCCGCAATCATGGCCACCGTGCCAAAGCCAAACTCTTCTGCCCCCAGCATGGCCGCCATCACCACTTCCCAACCCGTGCGAATGCCGCCATCCACCCGCAGGATGGAGCGCTGCCGTAGGCCGTTTTCCAGCAGGGTATGATGCACCTCCACCAGGCCCAACTCCCAAGGTGCCCCGGCATGTTTGATGGAGCTCAAGGGGGAAGCCCCTGTGCCCCCTTCATGGCCGGAGATTTGGATGATGTCGGCGTTGGCCTTGGCTACTCCTGCCGCCACCGTGCCGATGCCCACCTCCGCCACCAGCTTCACCGACACCTGTGCCTGGGGGTTCACCTGGTGCAAGTCGAAGATCAACTGCGCCAGATCCTCGATGGAGTAGATGTCGTGGTGGGGCGGCGGCGAGATCAAGGTCACCCCCGGCTTGGAGCGGCGCAGCTTGGCGATGTAGGGGCTGACCTTTTTGCCCGGCAGTTGCCCGCCCTCGCCCGGCTTGGCCCCCTGGGCAATTTTGATCTCAATTTGCCGCGCGTTGAGCAAATACTCCGGTGTCACGCCAAAACGTCCCGAGGCCACCTGTTTGACGGCTGAGCTGGCGTTGTCCCCCATGCGCAGCCCCTTCAGGTGGGGAAAGCGGGCCGAGGTGCCATCTGGGCCTACATCGGTGATGGGGAGGTATCGTTCCGGATCTTCCCCGCCTTCACCGGAGTTGGACTTGCCGCCGATGCGGTTCATGGCAATGGCCAGGGTCTCGTGGGCCTCGCGGCTGAGGGCCCCCAAGGACATCCCACCTGTGGCAAAACGTTTGAAAATCTCCGACACCGGTTCCACTTCCTCCAAGGGAATGGGATCCCGGTCGCTGCGGAAATCCAGCAGGTCTCGCAACGCGGTGGGGGTGCGGCTGCGCAGGTGCGCCCTGTAGATCTCATAGTGGGCAGGCTGACCCGATTCGATGGCCTTGTGCAGCAGTTTGGCCATTTCTGGACTGTTGATGTGGTATTCGCCTTTGGGCCGCGCCTGGATAAAGCCAAAGTTCTCCAGCTTTTTCGAGGTGAGTTCGGGAAAGGCCCGCTGGTGATTCACCATGCCCTCGCGGGCCAGATCCGCCAGCGTCATGCCTCCCACCCGCGACACCGTGCCGCGGAAGGCCAGATCGATCACCTCTTGGCTCAGGCCAATGGCCTCGAAAATCTGCGCTCCGTGGTAGCTGGAGAGCAGAGAAATGCCCATTTTGGAAAGAATCTTGAGCAGCCCTGCCTCAATGGCGGCGCGGTACTTCAGTTGCACCTCGGCCAGGGAAAGCTGGGGCAACTTGCCGGCAGCCATCTGGGTTTGCGTCTTGGGCTTGTGCCACCACTGCCGCACAGCTTCATAGGCCAGATAAGGACAAACGGCGCTGGCCCCGTAGCCGATCAAGCAGGCAAAGTGGTGGGTGCTCCAGCATTGGGCAGTCTCCACCACCAGGGAAGCGCGTAGGCGCAGCCCCTCCTGGATGAGGTGATGGTGGATGGCGCCCACCGCCAACAGAGGTGGGATCAGAGCCTGCTCGGCATCAAGGCCGCGATCCGAGAGGATTAAAATCTCAGCTCCCCCCCGCACTGCCTGAGCCGCCTGCTGGCAGAGGGCCCGTACCTGGACCTCCAGTCCTTCTGGGCCGGCAGCCACCGGGTAGAGAATCGGGAGCGTGTGGCAGGGAAAAGGGGTATGCTGCAGAGCGGCCAGCTCCGCTTCGTTGAGCACCGGGCTGCGCAACTGCAACAGGCGGGCATGCTCAGGGCGGATCTCCAGCAGGTTGCCCTTGGATCCCAGATACACATCCAAAGACATCACCAGGCTCTCCCGCAGGGGATCGATGGCAGGGTTGGTGACCTGGGCAAAGCGCTGCTTGAAATAGTCGTAGAGGGGATGAGGCTGGGTGGACAGCACAGCCAGCGGCGCATCGTCCCCCATGCTGAAGGTGGGCTCCTTGCCCGTAGCCGCCATCTCCTCGATGATCATCTCCACATCTTCTGAGGAGTACCCGAAGGCGGTTTGGGCTTGTAACAGTTGTTCTTCCGAGAGGTGAGGGGTATTTTCAAAGCCTTGGGTGCTGAGCTGAACGCGATGGGCTTTGAGCCATTCGCCGTAGGGGTGCTGGGCTGCCACCTGGGTTTTGATCTCCCAGTTTTTGCAGATTTGCCCGCTCTGCAGATCCACCGTCAGCATCTGCCCTGGGCCTAGCCGCCCTTTTTCCAAAATGTCGGTCTCCGGCAGAGGAACCACGCCAGCTTCCGAGGCCACCACCAGCAGACCATCGCGGCTGCGAGCGTAGCGGGCTGGGCGCAGGCCATTGCGATCCAACGTGGCCCCGATGGTTTTGCCGTCGCAGAAAACCACCATCGCCGGGCCATCCCAAGGCTCCTGCAGGCCGCCGAAGAACTCGTAGAAATCCACCACTTCCGGGCGATTCTGCAGTTCTGGCTGGTTGCGATAGGCTTCCGGGATCAGCACCATCATCGCCTGCTGAGTGGAGTAGCCCGACTGAATCAACAGCTCAAACACAGCGTCCAGACCTGCTGAGTCGCTGGTGCCCGGGTCAATAATCGGCTTCAGATCCTCGACCGCTGTACCCCAGCGGGGATGGGAAAGGGTTTGTTCGCGGGCGGCCATCCAGTTGACATTGCCCAGGTAGGTGTTGATCTCGCCGTTGTGGCAGAGGTAGCGGAAAGGCTGAGCCAGCGACCAACGCGGCAGGGTATTGGTGCTGAAGCGGCGGTGGTAGGTGGCGTAGGTGGTGGTGTAGAGGGGGTTTTGCAGATCTCGATAAAACTGGCCCAGAACCGCCGATTGCACCATGCCTTTGTAAACGACAACCCGGCAGGACAAAGAGGCAAAATACAGAGCATAAAAGCCAAACCGAGCCTCTACCCGCCGCCGAATGCGCCGCCGCAACAGATAGAGCTGCTGCTCTAGCTCGTCTCCTTCCAGCGTGGGATGGGTGAGGAGCATCTGCCAAATGGAGGGCATGGTCTGCCGCGCCATCGGCCCCAGGCAATTGGGATTGACCGGTACCTGCCGCCAAACCACCCGCTGCCAGTCGGTGGTGGTCAAGTACTCATCGATCACCTGCTGCACCGCCTGACACTCAGCAGGATCCTGAGGCAAAAAGACCATCCCCACCGCGCTGTGAGTGGGATCCCAAGCTCGAATTTCTTCCCTCTCTGCCTGCAACAGCGACCAGGGGATTGCCGTTGCAATGCCCGCCCCATCACCGCTCTGGCCGTCGCCGCCACAGCCACCCCGATGTTCCATACAGGTGAGGGCCTGAAGGGTTTTCTGCAAGAGGTCGTGGCTGGCTCTCCCCTGCTGATTCACCAAAAAGCCGACCCCGCAAGCATCCCGCTCTTGAAAGTGCCAGTTTTCCTGCAGGATAGGGGCCGAGACCTGAGAGGGATGGGGATTCATAGGAGTAAAAACAGTTTGGAATAAATCACGCTTTCAGAGGTGGAAAACCAGCATATCGCACTCCAATCCGACAGGAAAAGGGGGGCAGTCTCAAGTCACGGCTGGCTCTTGCCAACAGGGCAACCGTTGGGGCAATCGGATCAGCGAAGTAAAGACAAAAAAGCTCGCCATGAACAGATTTTTCGAGTTTCTTCTGCAGCTTTCCCCGACGGACTGCGGACGATCTGAGAAAGCTAGGGCGAATGCGCCAGCTCACACCGGCTCCGCTCGCTGGCAACTGGCCCTGTGGAGAACTGCGGTAGGGAGACAGCCGTAGGGTATGTCCAGGAAGAGGGCAACCCCACAGATGTACAACAGATGTACAAATGTACAAAGTCAGGCGTGCAACGGTCTATCGCTGGCTGAACCTAGAAGACCTCAGGCCGACAAAAGTCAAGACCCAGAAGCCAAAGATAGACTTGGCCGCCCTGCAGCAAGACATAGGCCAGGATCCAGGAGCTCAATTGTAAGGATAGAGCTCAGAGATTCGGGTCGCGCCAGCGGGACGGAGCCCTTGCCCTATTGACTATACTGGTGGTGCTCTGGGAGCAATGATACTATTACCCTAGATTTTTCGTGTTTCTGAGTAAGCTCATGCTGACTTGCCCAAGCCGTCATTCTTTTAACTTAGATACGACAAGATCCATAATGGAAAGCAGCATTATCGATGCCAGGATTGTCACAGGCAATTTATACCTGAATCTACTCAAAAGATTGTCTCAGAAGTCAATATATCCCTAGTTAATAAACTTAAGCGACTTTCCATTGCTGCTATATCTTATGTAAATGAACTACCAGAACTCTGGACAAAATTATGTTAATCACAAATCAACTTATCCTTCCCAAATCATGGAGGTCTACCCGTCAAAAGAGGTACTTTGATCCTGCGATGCGACGAGCTATTGCCATTTGTGCTAGCAGGTTGGAGCTTGAAAGCAGGACGAGCTTCCCAAACTTGTTCAGAATGATTGTTCAGAATGACCGTGTCTCCACATGGGTTGGAGTCAGTGTTGCCGAGAAAAGCCATATCCTTGCTAGATTGAAGTCATGGGATCCCTGACTCTACCCGGTAGAACTGAACTTTATGACCGTCCCTCTGATTCACAGCCGTGACGTTCTAGAGAGCCGTCTCAAGGAGATTCCTGCTGAACCCGGCGTATATTTAATGCGAGATGCCACGGATCAGATCCTCTATGTGGGCAAGTCCAAGAAATTGCGCTCTCGAGTGCGATCTTATTTCCGCTTCACCGGCGACCTGTCCCCTCGCATTCAGCGCATGGTAGCTCAGGTTTGCGAGATCGAGTTTATCGTAACCGACAATGAAAGTGAAGCCCTAGCCCTAGAAGACAATCTGATTAAGACCCATCAGCCCCCTTATAATGTTCTCCTTAAGGACGATAAAAAGTATCCCTATTTGTGCATTACCTGGTCGGAGCCTTATCCCCAGCTTTACATCACCCGCCATCGTCGCCTTGATCGGAATCAAGACAAATACTATGGCCCCTACACCGATGTTGGCCTGTTGCGCCATACCCTTGGGTTGGTCAAACGAATTTTTCCCTTGCGCCAACGGCCCAAACCTCTGTACAAAGATCGCACCTGTTTGAACTACGACATTGGGCGCTGCCCCGGGGTATGCCAAGGCTTGATCAGCCCAGAAGAGTATCGCAAAACGCTGACTCAAGTGGCCATGATCTTCCAAGGCCAGACAGATGAGCTGATCCGAGAGCTGCAGGAGAAGATGATCCAGGCCGCCGAACAGGAAAATTACGAGGCAGCCGCACGATATCGGGATCAAATTCGCGGTTTGGAACAATTGGGAGAATCCCAGAAGGTCTCTTTGCCTAACTCTACCGTCAGCCGTGATGCTCTGGCCTTGGCCATGAATGATTCACGAGCCTGCATTCAATTGTTTCAGGTGCGGGCAGGCAAGTTGGTGGGGCGGCTGGGGTTTGTGGCCGAAAACCGCGGTGACGACCCAGGCCTTATCTTGCAGCGGGCTTTACAAGAGCATTATCAATACTGCGATCCGGTGGAAATTCCCTCTGAGATTTTGACCCAGTATGAATTGCCCGATCACGATTTTCTGGAGTCTTGGCTGAGTCAGAAAAAAGGCCGCAAGGTCAGCCTTGTTGCCCCCCAACGGCAGAGCAAAGCCGAGCTGATCGAGTTGGTTGAGCGGAATGCCCAACTGGAGCTAACCCGCACTCAGCGCTTGGCGGATCGGGATGCCGCGGCCTTGGAGCGCTTGGCAGAAGTCTTGGATTTGCCGGACGTGCCCCGCCGTCTAGAAGCCTACGATATTTCCCACATCCAGGGATCCGATGCTGTGGCCAGTCAGGTGGTGTTTATCGATGGCCTGCCTGCCAAACAGCACTACCGCCGCTACAAGATTCGCAACCCTGAGGTGCGCCCCGGTCGTTCTGATGATTTTGCCAGCCATGCGGAAGTGGCCCGGCGTCGCTTCAGCAAAATGACCCCTGAGGATCAGCCGGATTTGGTGCTCATCGACGGGGGCAAGGGGCAGTTGTCGGCAGTCATGGCCGTCTTGGCAGATTTAGGGCTGGATCACCTGCCGGTGATTGCCTTGGCCAAACGAGAAGAAGAGATCTTTCTGCCGGGGGATCCCGTGCCCTTGCGGTTGCCGGCCCAAGATCCGGCTCGCTTGTTGTTGCAACGCCTGCGAGATGAAGCCCACCGATTTGCTCTCGCCTTTCATCGCCAGCAACGGAAAGCGCGTCAACATGCCTCTACGCTGGACGAGATCCCCGGCTTGGGCAAGTATCGGCAAAAGCTGCTGATGGAAGAATTTCGGTCGATTGCCCGCATTCAGGTGGCCTCAGAAGACCAGTTGGCTCAAGTGCCCGGCATTGGCCCGAAGATTGCCCGGCAGATTTACCGCTACTTTCACCCGGAAACTCAGGCGGAATCCCCGGAGACAGCGCAGGTGGAGTAGTTGAGAATCCGCGCAGGGATCCCTGCCCTACCGGCAGCCCACGGGGTAACATCCACAGAAACCTAAGCGCCCTTCCTCGCCCGTGATTTTACGGGGTTAGGGGGGAACTTGTAGTGCAGGAAACATCGCTTAAGGCAGAAATGATACATAATCCCAAGGACAGGTGTTCTCAGTGCCCTGGTACTGCTTGCCAATAGGGGATCCTGATGCTGGCCGAACTTGATGTGCTCCTGGAAAATGCCCCCATTGGGATCTTTCGTGTGGATCTGCAGGGACGGTACCGGTTTGCCAATGCCAAGCTTGCCGAGATATACGGCTATACTTCCTCTGCCCATTTGATGCGCCATCTGTCGGATTTTGGCCATCGTCTCTATGCTGACGCTGCCGGTCGTCGCCAGTTTTTCCAGGATTTGCTTGCAGGCAAAGTCGGCGACGGGAGAGTGGCGCAAGAGTTTTTGATCCACAGTCACAAGGGCTTGGACTTATGGGTGCGAGAACAAATTCAAGTCGTCCGCAATCCAGCAGGGGATCCCCTCTGTTTTGAGGGGTATGTGGAAGACATCACGGCACAGAAGCGGGCTGAACAAGCGCTTGCAGAGAGCCAGCTCCGCTACGAAAGGCTGGTTTGCGCTATTCCACAAGCCTTGATGATTTTTAGCCGAGAAGGCCAATGCCTGGAGCTGATTTCTTCCCCGGAGAATACTTATTTTGCTTCACTCTCAGCAGAGCATATTCAGGGAAAAGCAGTGGGAGAGCTGTTCGGCCCTGAGGCTGGCGATCAACTGCAGAGGCTGATTGACCGTTGCTTGAGCAGCGGATCCCGGCAAACCTTGGAATATCCCCTAACCAACTCAGCGGGAGAGCTCCGTTACCAAGAAATTTGCATAGTTCCCTACGGAGCAAATTGCGTGCTTGGCTGCATTCAAGATATTACCGAGCGTAAGCGTCTAGAGCTGGCTTTGTTAGAGATTCAACAGCGATTCTGGGGTATTGTAGAATCCTGCAATTTGGGCATTTCTCTGCTGCCTCTTGAGCCAGAATCCAAGCCACATGGCATGAACTCAGCCCTCAAGGATATAACAGGATATTCTGCAGAGGAACTGAAAGCTTTGCCTCTGGAGGCCTATATCCCAGATTTGGCTGATGTTGAAACCCTAAAAAACCTCTGGCAGGAGATGATCGAGGGTCGGCGCAGTCATTATGAATGGGAACATCGCTACACCCGAAAGAATGGCCAAATCATCTGGGTAAAGTCTCAGGTTTATGTTGTGAGAGATGAAGAACAAAAGCCTCTGTTTGCCGTTTACTTCCTGGATGATATTAGCGAGCGCCGATCCATCAAATCTGCTCTTGAGGAAATTCAAAACCAATTGCAGGGGATCTTCAACTTCTGTAGCCAAGGGATTGCTCTGATGAGCTTGGATCCTGATCCCCGGTATCTCAGCCTCAACCCGGCAATGGCAGAGATTACAGGGTACAGCGAGGAAGATTGGTCGGCTCTGAAAGCGGAAGATTACACTCCCTATCCCGAAGACCGAGAACGGGGCGAGATACTCTGGAATGAACTGCTTTCCGGGTACACCCACAACTATGAATATGAAAAGGTGATTTGCCGTAAAGATGGCAGAGAGATCTGGGTTCGCTTACAACTCTTCGCGGTGCGAAACGCTCAAAACGAGCCTCTGTTTGCCATCCAATTTCTAGAAGATATTTCCGAGCGAAAAAGGGCCGAAACTCACCTGCGAGAAAGTTTGGCCGATCTGGCCCGCAGCGAAGCACGTTACCGCGCCCTTTACGAAGCGATCCCAGATATGCTTTTGCAAGTGGATCGGCAAGGGCTAGTCTTGTCCTATAAGCCCCCCAGAGGATTTGCATCCGCCTATCCCGATGACCGCTATCTCAACCAATACATTCAAGATCTGTTTCCAGAGCATTGGAAAACCTACTTTGCCCCTTTGCTAGAGAAAGCCTTTCAAACGGGAGAAATTCAGGTTATTGAATATCCGCTTCCTCAAATTTCTCAAGACGCGGCGGAAGCATTGCCGGAATATCGCGAGGCCCGTCTGTTGCCCTTTGGGCCGGATGAGGCCATTGTTTTGGTGCGCGATATCACCCTGCGCAAGCGCCTGGAGCTGGCCCAGCAAACACGAGAAGCTGAATTAACAGCCCTGGTGCAACAGCGAACCCAGCAACTGGAACGCAGTCTGCAGTTTGAATCGATTCTGCGCCGCCTTACCCATCAGATACGGGCAACTCTGGACGAAAAGCAGATCTTGCAGACGGTTGTGAACGAGCTGGGGAAATTTTTGGGCGTTCTTTTTTGCAATGTCGGCCTTTACGATAGCCGCCGAACCTACTCCCTGATCAGCTATGAATACACGACGCTTTCAACCTCTGGGGTCGGGGCTCGGGTTTGGATGAGAGATTTTCCCCTCTTCTACGAACAGCTATGGCGAGGCTGGTGCTTTCAACTGTGCGCTCGGGATCGTCAACGGGATCCCGACACTTTGCCCCCTTATTTGACCAAGCTGGCCTGCCCCATTGCCGACGATCAGGGCATTCTTGGGGATCTGTGGCTGGCTCGGCCTCCTGAGGAGAGTTTTAGCGATTGGGAAATCGATTTGGCCCAGCAAATGGCGGCCCAGTGTGCGATTGCCCTGCGACAGGCCAGGCTCTACCTCAGCAGCCAGGCTCAGGTGACGGAATTGAAAAAGCTCAGCCAAATTAGGGATAACTTCCTGGCCGCCGTCTCCCACGAGCTGCGCACTCCCCTTACCAGCATTAGCCTCTCGGTTCACCTGCTGAAACTGAGCCATCAAGTTTCTCCTCTCACCCCCAAGCAAATCCAGTATCTTGAGGTTCTGGAGCAGGCGTGCGAGCGAGAGATCTCCCTAATTAACGATCTTCTGGATCTACAAAATTTGTCGGGCAATACGCTCAAGCTGCCCTCTGAGCAGGTTAACCTGCCTCTCCTTTTGGCACCTCTTATCAATCGGTTCCAAGACCGGATGCGCAAGCGGCAGCAAACCCTAGAAGTTCACTGGGATCCCCACCTGCCCTATCTGCACACCCATCCCCGCCTGTTGGAACGCTTGGTCTGTGAGCTTTTGACCAATGCCCACAAATTCACGCCCGCCGGCGAACACATTGTCCTAGAGGCTGTTGCTTTAGGTTCCGACCGCTGGGAGCTGCGCTTGACCAACACGGGCACCACCATTCCCCTCGAAGAACAAGAACGCATTTTCGAGCAGTTTTATCGCATCCCCCACTCGGATCCCTGGCAGCAGGGGGGAACAGGCTTGGGATTGGCTCTGGCCCAAGCCATTGCCAACCACTTGGGCGGCTCTTTGCAGGTGGAAAGCACTGCCCACCAAACCACGTTTATTCTTCGCTTGCCCGCAGCAGAATCTTGTTGACGATTCGGTTTGGGCCACTTATGGTGAGATTTACCATATGGGGGGCAGGGTGAAGGTAGCGCTGTTGCAACTGAACTACATCGTCGGCGATCTAAGCGGAAATGCCGAGCGCATCCGTTCAGCGGTTGAGGCAGTGGCGGCGGCGGGAGCAGAGTTGGCCATCACCTCCGAGCTGGCGTTGCTGGGATATCCACCCCGCGATTTGTTGCTCTATCCGGCCCTGGTCGAGAGGGCAAGCCAGGTTTTGCAGCACTTGGCCAGCCGGTTACAGGCCAGCATTCCGGTAGTCGTGGGATCCGTGCAGCCCAATCCTCTGCCTGAGGGTCGGCCCCTTTACAATGCTGCTGCCTGGCTGGAGGGGGGCCAGATCCGCCACTGGTTCCAGAAGTCGCTCTTGCCCACCTACGATGTATTCGATGAGGATCGCTATTTTGAGCCGGGATCCCAGCCCCAACCCATCGAGTACCGTGGCCGCCGCCTGGGCTTTACCATTTGTGAAGACATTTGGAACGACCGCGATTTTTGGCAGCACCGTCGCTACCACTGGGATCCGGTGGAAGAGATGGCCCGCTGCGGTGCCGACCTGCTGATTAACCTCTCGGCTTCCCCCTTCAGCCTGGGCAAACAGAAGTTGCGGGTGGAGATGCTGGGATCCCTGGCCCGCAAGCACGCCCTGCCCATTCTCTATGTCAATCAAGTGGGGGGCAACGACGATCTCATCTTCGATGGGGCCAGTTGCGCCCTGGATCGCTGGGGTCGGGTTGTGGCCCAAGCGGCTGCCTTTCAGCCAGATCACCTCATCCTGGATGTGGACGAGTTGACCCAGTCTCCCAACCCAGACCAGAATCCACCGACTACGGGATCCCGCTGGCCGACTGAGCCGGAAGCTGAGCTGTACGAGGCGTTGGTTTTGGGCACCCGCGATTACGTCAGCAAATGTGGCTTTCGCGAGGTGCTATTGGGCCTGTCGGGGGGGATCGACTCTGCCGTCACTGCTGTGATCGCCGCCGATGCCTTGGGGCCGGAGCGGGTGCTGGGGGTGCTCATGCCCTCTCCCTATTCCAGCCCTGGCAGCCTGACCGACGCCTACCAACTGGCGCAAAACCTGGGGATCCCTACCCTGAAGCTGCCGATTCAGTCCATCATGGAGAGCTACCACCAGCTTTTGGCAGAGCCCTTTGCCGGCCTCCCCCCAGACATCACGGAAGAAAACCTGCAATCTCGCATTCGCGGCACCCTCCTCATGGCCCTTTCCAACAAGTTCGGGCGGCTGCTGCTGACCACAGGCAACAAATCAGAGCTAGCAGTGGGCTACTGCACCATTTACGGGGATATGTCCGGCGGCCTGGCGGTGATTTCCGATGTGCCCAAGACCTGGGTGTACCGCTTGGCTCGCTGGATCAACCGACAGCAGGAGCGGATCCCGCTTGCTACTCTGACCAAGCCCCCCTCAGCGGAATTGCGACCCGGCCAACAAGATAGCGACAGCTTGCCCCCCTACGATTTGCTGGACAAGATCCTGCAGCGGCACATCGAGCAGCATCAATCCAGCCCCGAGTTGGTGGCTCAAGGGTTCGATCCCGACATCGTGCAGCAGGTGCTGCGGCTGGTTCAAAAAGCCGAGTTCAAGCGACACCAAGCTCCCCCTGGGCTACGCATTACCGATCGCGCCTTCGGCACCGGCTGGCGCATGCCAATCGCCAAGCGTCAAGAAGGGATCATCTAATGGAACTAGTGGGATACCCTCACACCAGCTCCTCCGTCAGAGGGAGAAAGGGAAAGATTCGGCGCTGTCGGAATTGCTTGGAGTAGTTGGTGCCCGCTCAAGCTTTGTTGCCATTCAGAACGGCTACAACTGGTGCAGTCAAGCTTCCTGCTCAATACCCTGCTCAATACAATAAAGGGCCTGCAAGCCAGCAGACCCAAGGAAAAGCCAAAAGGCGGTAAGTTGAGGTCTCTTAGATCAGGCCCAGCCAGGAAGCAACGCCTTGGCCCGTCACCGCTTCGATGACAATGGCCAGCACAAAACCAATCATGGCAGCCCGACCGTTGAGGCGCTCGGCATACTCGTTAAAGCCAAACTTGGGCTCAGACAAATTGGGATTAGACATGAGAACCTCCAGGGTAAATGGGAACGACAGGGAGTGGGATCCGTAAAGAACGAAAACGAGAACGGCACTTGACCTTCAGTATAGTTTGCATTTCTTCATGATCGCAAGCAAGGTGGTCACCCGCTGCCGATGGCGGCGATGATCTGCCGCGCCAGGGGAATGGCCGCCTCATAGGCTTTGCCCTGATGCAGGTGCAGCACCAGCGTCCAGTTGGGATCCGGCAGGGGCCAAAAGGCCAGCAACCAGGCTTGAAAATCTTCTGCCCAGAGAATTGGTCGTCCTCGTCGTTGAGGATTGAGGATGGTGCCAGACTTGGCTGCCACTGGGATCCCTTCTGGGGCAATGCCGCGACAGGTGCCCGCTGTTGCCGCCAGGCTCATGCCAGCATGGAGAGCCTCCCAAATCCAAGCCGGTAAAGAGAAAGCGGGCAGAGAGACCTCGCCAGAAAGGGGTACACCTCGGCGGGCAATCACGCCCCCATAAACCAACAGCTCCCAGGGATCCACCGGCCCAGCCAGACCGGTCGCCAAGAGCGGAGCCGGAGTTGTATTCTGCACACTCCCTAGGCCGAAGCGCCGCAGCCACTCCACCAGGGTATCGGCCCCCAGCTCCCAGCCCAACTGGTAAAAATGCACGTTGCAAGAGTGGGCCAGGGCCTGGCGCAAGTTCAAAGCCCCATGGCCGCGGGGATCCCAGCAGGGTAGGCGGCCCAACCCCAGTTGCGGCGGCGGATCCCACCAACCCGGACAGTGGATCAAGCGCTCCCCAGAGCTGATCCCAGTCTGCAGAGCAGCGGCGGCAACGGCGCATTTGACGGTTGAGCCAGGGCTGGCCCTGATTCTGGAAGCCTGCTCCGGCTGCCAAACCCTTGTTAAACGACCGGTGTTCAGGTTGAGGACGGCGGCAAAATCGCGCGGATGGGGCAGCCCTGCAGATTTCCCCTGCAAGCCCCAGGTCAAAGCAGAACCCAACAGCCAGGCTCCACAGGTGCGACGGTTCATCTGCTGTTGGCCCCGAAAACCCAGCCAGACAAAAGCGGATCCCTGTTACAAAAATTCGGAAATCGCAGCCTTCTCACGGACTAGGGTAATCTGAGTTCAGGTCAATGGAGATAACCCTCATGGCAATTCAGCGTGGTGCCAAAGTCCGTGTGCTGCGGAAAGAATCCTACTGGTACCGGGATGTGGGAACGGTTGCGGCGGTGGATACCAGCGGCATTCTTTACCCGGTGATCGTCCGCTTTGACAAGATCAACTACTACAACATCAACACCAACAACTTCCGCGAAGATGAGCTGGAAGTGTTGGAAGCTCCCAAGGCCAAGGCCAAAGCTGCTCCGGCCAGCTAAACCAACAAGGGTTCTGATGCCGGGGACTGTGTTCTTGAGCAAGTCGTTCTGTGCCTGAACTGCCGGAAGTTGAAACAGTTCGGCAAGATTTGCAACGCCTCACCTTGGGGCCGCGGATACTTGCGGTGGAGGTGCTCCTGGCCCGCACCATTGCCTACCCTGCAGGGGAGATGTTTGGGCGGAGCTTGATTGGCACCCGTTTTACCCAGTGGCAGCGGCGAGGAAAGTATCTCCTGGGATCCCTGGATTCGAGAGCTGTTCTGGGCGTGCATCTGCGCATGACCGGGCAGTTGCTCTGGGTGCAGGGATCCACCCCTTTATCAGCTCACACTCGTGTTCGTTTGGCCTTCGAGGAAGGGTGGGACTTGCGCTTTGTGGATCAGCGCACCTTTGGCCAGATGTGGCTGGTGCCTGCCGGTGTTGAGCTGGAGGCGGTGATCCCCACCCTGCAGACTTTGGGGCCGGAGCCCTTTTCGCCAGCTTTTTCTGAGGCCTATTTCCAGGCTGCCCTGCAGAAGAGCCGCCGTCTTATTAAAACCGCGCTGCTGGATCAATCGCTGGTAGCCGGGGTGGGCAACATTTACGCCGACGAAGCCCTGTTTCTGAGCGGCATTCACCCTTTGACGCCAGCAGTTCAGCTTTCGGATGTGGCCAAGGCACGCCTGCGAGAAGCTTTGATCGAGGTGTTACGGGCCGGGCTGGAGCAGCGGGGCACCACCTTGCGGGATTACCGGGATCTGCGTGGGCTCAACGGCAACTATCAAGGGCAAGCGTGGGTGTACGGTCGGGAAGGGGATCCCTGTCGCCTCTGTGGCCATCCGATTCGGCGGATCAAGCTGGCAGGGCGTTCGGCCCACTTTTGCCCCCGCTGCCAGCCGCAACAGAGCTAGTGGCGCTCCTCAAGATATGGGGGATCCCTGGGGAAATGGGCCAGAGCGGCTACCATCAGCAGTAGGAGGGGATCCCGGTGAAAACCATGGGATGGGCACGGCTCCAACCTGTAAAGCCCTTGATGAGGGGAAGTCGCCTCTGGTCGGGAGCGCTGTTGGCGCTGGGGATCCCGACGGCTGCGGCCTTTGCCCAACTGGAGTTGGATGCCCAACTGGGCCGCTCCCAAATTGTTTTTCCCAGCAAAGATTGCCCCGCCTGCAACCTAACGGGGGCAGAACTGCCGGGAGCTGACCTCAGTGGGGCCAACCTGAAAGAAGCGATCCTCAGACAGGCCAATCTCCAAGCTGCCGACCTCTCCCAAGCAATCCTCAATCTGGCCGATTTGAGAGGGGCCAATCTGAGTGGCTCAGCTCAGGCAGGGGCTTTCTTGTGGGAAGCTGATCTGGCGCAGGCCAACCTGCAGCAGACAGATCTGACGGGTGCCAATCTGCAGGTGGCCAACTTAAGCGGGGCCGACTTGCGTCGAGCCATCCTCACCGGCGCCGACCTCACAGGGGCCAAGTTACACAATGCCGATCTGCGGGGGGCCGACCTGCGAGGCGCTTTTCTGGAGGGGGCGGATCTGACCGGCGCCCTGTACAATGCCCAAACCCGGCTGGATCCCACCTTCAACCCTAGTGCTTGGGGCATGGTTTTCGTGAAAGAAGGATCTTGACCAAGAGTTACCGCTTGCTCCGCCATTTGATTTGGGATCCCCCCTTGGGCAGATTAAAACCAGCACCCCCTCGGCTGGGATCCCCTGCCATGACTTCCCCTGTCCGCGTTCTCATTGCCGACGATCATCCCCTCTTCCGGCTGGGGCTGAAGTTTGCCCTGCAAGCGCAAGGATTTGAGGTGGTGGCCGAAGCCGAGACGGGATCCCAGGCCGTCCACCATTGTCGCAGTTGCCCCATCGACGTAGCCATTTTGGATGTGCGCATGCCGGATGGGGATGGGATCGCCGCCTGCCAGCAAATCACAGAGCTGGGTCTGCCGGTGGTGGTGGTGATGATGACCACCTTTCAGGAGCCGGGTCTGATTGAGGCAGCCCGCCGCGCCGGGGCCAAAGGCTACCTTTCCAAAGAGACCGACCCGGCGGAATTGGCCCGCGTCATCCGTCAGATTTTGTCCAACCCCGAACGAGACTGGCTGCCTGCCCGACAGGAGCTGCCCAAGCTCACCCCCCGCGAGCTGTGTGTGCTGCAACTGATGAGCGAGGGCTTGGCCAACAAACAGATTGCCCGCCGTCTGGGCCTCAGCATCGAAACCGTCAAAGAATACGCCAGCACCGCCTACCGCAAGCTGGATGCTAGCGACCGTGTCACCGCCCTGCTCAAAGCGCAGCAACTGGGGATCTTGTGAATTGGAGAAAGGGCTTGGGGATTCCCCCCAGAGGTGGGGATTTGCGGCGGCCATGATCACCGCCATACTGTTGCTAGCTTGGCATCTTGACAAGGGATCCCTGGGGTGCCGCCTTCCCCTTCACGTTGTCCGAGATACGGTATGTCTGCTCCTTCCACGCTGCTGCTCAAGCTCACCCTGCGCTTGCTCGCCTCTTTGAAAGCACGGGTGGATCAGCGCAAGATTCGAGAGCGGGGCTTCGTCCTGCCGGTTGCCATTTTGATCGTGCTGGTCTTGAGCTTGGTGACGGTGGGGCTGCTGACCCGCTCTACCCAGCGCAGCATCCAAACCCAGGTGGAACGAGCGGGGCAAACCATTAGCCGACAACTGAATACGGCCATTGACCGGGCTAGAGCTAAGATCGAGTACCTAGTTCGGGATCCCCGCCTGCCCAACAGCGCCCCGACGGATGCGCAATTTGCCGCAGCCCTCATCAACGATGGGGCAGGGGGTCTGCTTCCTCGGGATCCCGATGAGCCCTACATCCTCCCCGACGAAACTCAGTTCGTGATCGCCACCAACATTCAGGTGGAGGATCCGCAAAATCCGGGACAAAACTTGAACGTCCGGGTTCAGGCGCCCGCTTGGTGGTTCTTGGCGGATACCGACAACAATGGCATCAATGACTCCGTAACGGTTTATACTATTCTGAACACCCGTCGGGCTGCCGGCGGCGACTTTGAGGCTAACCTGACGGATACCGAGCGGGCGCGGCGGCTGCTGATCCGCAGTGGGCCACTGCAGGGTTCGGCCTTGGCGGGGTGTACCGATTCTCCGGCTGAACAGACGGTCAACCCCAACGTGGGGGATTGGTTCCAGGTTGGCTCTGCGTTGTACAAGCCCTTTCAAGTCTATGCCGTCACCTTGCCTATTGCGGGTGCCGACTCCACCACCCGTGCCATTTCGGCTTTGCAATTTCAGCAGGATCGGCGGAGGGATCTGCTTAACAAATGGGGAGCCTTCAGCCGCGGCGACCTAGAGTATTTCTTCACTCCTGGCTACAACTGGAACGGTGCCATCTACGCGGGGGGCAGCCTCTTTTTCCGTTACGCCAGCAACAATTTGTTCCGAGCTTTCACCATCAGCTCGGAGCAGTCTTGCTTCTACATGCCGCCGGAAAACTCCGAGATTACCGCCTTCGGAGAGTTGGTGGCAGGGGCCATTGGCTACGCCGGACAGGAGGCGAGCGATACATTGATCTTTGATGCCCACCCTAAGGTGGCGAAAGTGCCGCCAAGTACGCCGCTTCCCCGCCTGAATAACCTCAATTTCGATTCGGTTCAAAACACCGCAGCTCCTGAGATGGTAGCTCTGGATCCGCTGGAGCTACAGCTTTTTGGCCGCATTCGCACCCGCGGAACCTACGCCCAGGATCCAGCGGGATGGTCAGTCTCTCCAATTAATGTCAGGCGGAATTCAGAGAGTGGCCCACCAGGACGAGTTCAAGCAGGCGGCTTTCAGTCAACGGAAGACCAAGTCTGCCCCCCCTACGTGGACGATGTTTACCGGGCCGACAACCGCTTTGGCCCCAAGGCCAGCTATGACCGCCCACCGGTCAGCCCTGATCCGGCAAGGGGCTGCGATGTGGACACCTTTACTCAAACGTTTGGTGTCAGTGCTGGTGCTCCGATCCCTGGGGATGCTCAGAACAACCAGAGGGAATCTCTAACGCAAGACAACCCACCCCCAGGCGCCCTTTCCGAGGTGGGCTTGGATGGCTACTGGGAGCGGCGGGCCCGCGTGGAAGGGCTGCGGGTGATCGTGGGCCAGCGGCTGGAGCTGACTCGCACAGATTCTTTGCCTTTGCCTCTGGTGCCGCCCGGGGATCCCAACGATCCCACCAAGTTGCAGCCCATTTTCATCAGCAACGAGGCGCGGCAACGCCTGACGCTGCGGGATAACCCGGCGGCAGTGCAGGCTACAGCCGTTTACCACCACAGCCACAGAGATGGCCGCTTTCCGATAGCCTGCCTGGCTACGGTGGCCCACCCCGGCTCTCCCTGGAGCTTGCAGCGGGCTTCCACGTTCCCCACCGGCGACCAGCGCACCCAACTGGGCATCAACTTCTTTACCGGGCAGGGCACCAATGTCTGGGAATATGACCCAACCCCGATGCAGGCTCGGCTAGCTCCGGGCACCCCCTTGTGGACGGCCCTCACCAACCTGGCCAATTTTGCCGGCGATCCCGATGGGGCCTATCCGCCGCGTCAAAAGGCGGGCCGCATTCACCCGGATCCGTTTATTACGGCTTTTGGCAACTTCTCGGAGCTGCGGCGAATCATTGAAAACCCGACAAACCTCAGCTTGGCGGATCAATCGACACTGCAAACGGCAGGCTGCATGTTGGGCATGCTGGCCGACAACATGCTCCGCATTGAGGCGGCTGCCAATGCCGGGGATCCAGCGGCTCAAACCCTCTGGAACGACATTCAAGCCAGCCGAGCTGGGAACCGAGAAGCAGCCAACCGGTTTTATCTGCCGCTGCGCTACATCTTCCCGACCACCAGTTTCAACCAGACGGATACCCTGGAAACGGAGCGGCGCAGCGCTTACTCCTTCCTTCCGAGCACAGTCAGCTATCAGGCTGTAACCAACTTAAACGAGGTTGCTCTGGAGCCCCGTTCTGGAATTGGCAACTGGGCTTTGCCCCATGCCCCAGCCAATTGCACTGCTGCTGGCCCCAATAGCAACCAATTTGATCTCATTCGGATTGGCGACCAGTGTCATCGCGTGCCCTTCAAAGATTCCGTCTTCTACGATGGCCGCGAGGCGATGGCGGTGCGGGCCCTCAACATCGACCTGGCCCTGCTGACCAACAACGTCAACGGACAGGCCAGGGGGTTGATTAACGGGGACACTTGGCTGCCTGCCGGCATTGGCGAGAACCGAGAAGGGGGGATTTTCTACGCCTTCCGGGAAGATGCCGTGCGGGAAGATGCCATTGCCCGCCCACCCTTGGGCACTTTTGATAGCTACCTAACCAGCTGGCACAACGCAAACGCCCGCGGCACTTTGGGCAGCGCCGGTATTATGAACGCCGGTCAGCCAGGTCGCGGCACGGCTAACAACCAAACGGTCTGGGATCCCCCTGTTTCCAATCCAGGTGGACTCAGCCCCAAACCGGTGGACTACTATGCCGATCCGGATCGGCGGCCCTACGGCTTCCGGCTGCGCAACGGGGCGGTGCTGGCCCGGGGTGGGTTCAACCCTGATGACGCGATTTTTGGCCTCTCCTTCATTTCCGACAACCCCGTTTATATCCAAGGGGACTTTAACCTGCATCAGACGAAGAGCGGCGAGCCCCTGGAGGAGTTTACCACTCGCCTTGCCTTCGGAGCAGACGGTCTTTACAGCAACTTCTACGGGCGGCGGCGATCCGGATCCAATGAGGACCGGGAAGACCGGCGCTTTGCCCGGGCGGCGGAGGATCTCTGGCGGCCGAGCGACGTGTTGGGCGACTCGGTGAACATCCTCTCTGCCGATTTCTGCGATGGCAGCATTGATGATGCCTTTGTCCAGGATGGCACCCTCAATGGCGGCGGCGTTAACTACAACCCCGGGCAGGACTACAACGGTGGGCGGGCATCAGCCCCTCGGCGGTGGGATTACTACGGCTGTCTCAGGGGTGAGAAGGACAGGGATAACCTGGGATTCAACACCTCCTTCCTCAACCAAGCGCTGGTGATCCGGGGCAACAACTGGCCGGCTCCGGATCCCAACAGCGCTGGGGTTCTGCGCTTTGACAACACGAACGGGGCCCAGAACCTGGGCGACAACCTCAACCAGCCGGGTTGGCCGGATGTGTTTGCCCGCGACACCATTCTGGCTCCCTTCGACAACGCCGATTCGGATCCCAATAACGATGACAGAACGGCGGGCGGTGGCGTGCCGGCAGTGCGGCCCTTGCGGGCGCCCGATACGGGCTATGCCAACTTTGGTGTGCGCATCTCGGCTTTGGGCAACCCGGTGCTGGATACCTCCCGCTGGGTGCTGGTGGCTCCGCTGGGACCCTGCCCGGATCCCGGTGGCTCTGGGTTGCTGGCCGAGTACTACAACGGCTGGCTGACTAGCCCGAGAGACCAGTACGAACGCAACACAGAGTTTGCCACGAACGGGACTGTGGGCCCTCTGCCCTCAGGGGCTCAAGATCGCAACCTGCCCTACCTGCGGGCAGTGCGCTGGCCAGATCCAGTGTTCCCAGCGCAAGGCGTGCCCGATGCCCTTGGTCGGTTTAACAACGGCTTTACCAGCAGTGCTCACACTTGCCCCACGACCAACTTGGGCAGCGCCAACAATGACCAACGCTGGGCCTGCGTGCGCGATACTATCAACAATCCGAGCAGCCTAGGGCGCTTTGCCCGCAGCGGTGGCCCTGAGTTTCCCTGGTGGGGAGGCTTCCAGTACTTTTTCGGCAGCAGCACATCGCTGGACTCCAACTCTCCCTTCAAGCGGCGGCTGTATAACAACTCTATGTGCGACAGGTTGGCGGACATTCGGCAGCCCCTTTGCCGCTTGTCGGCGCCGGCTGGCACCCCAGATCGACGGGATCGCGGCGACTGGTTCTGGATGCCTAGTTGCGGAGAGCCAGATGGCAACAATGGCTTTACGAATCTGCTGACCGACGCAGATGATCTCAACTTCCCGGGTCACTTCAACTTCCTGCGCTCCTGCTGGCGGCGTAGAAGCGGCTCAGGGCCGAATGGCAACAGCAACGGCAACGACTTTTTCGCGGTGCGCTGGGTAGGGGAGCTGTATCCGCGTTGGCCTGGCCTACAGAGCTACCGCATTCTCAACGGCGACGACGGCGTGCGGCTGATCATTCGACGGCGGGACGGCTCCAGTGCCACTTTTGTCAACAATGGAGCCTGGAACGGAACTCCGCTCAGCCTAGGGCCCAATGCTGCGGGTGCCGAAGCCTGGCAGGATGGCGGCGGTAACCTGGTCACCCTGCGATTAGAGCTGGAGTGCGCGGATCCATCCCAGCCCTCGCCCTACTTGGTGGAGATCCAAACTTACGAAAATACCGGCAGTGCCTCCCTGCGCTTTGCCACTCGCGATGACAGCGATCTGGAAGACTACGACCTGCGGTACCTGAAGCCGCTGCAGGGGGTGAACCAACCTTGCCAGCCGGATCGGAATAAACCTCTGTTATCCAACCAGAAGTACTGCGAAGCCCCTCTCAATTGCAATCCCATCTGGGGAGTCTGGACTCCTGCATGTGACCCCAACATCTGTCAGCAAACCACTATTACCCAAACCAGAACTGCCACCTTGCCTGCCGGTTGCCCTGGCAGCGCGCCAACGCCGGAAACTCGGCAGATCACCTGCCAGCCGCAGTACAACTACGGGCCTTGGTCGGATTGGACGCCTCAGTGTACCCAGCAGCAGCAGTGCAGCCGGGCTACCATTACGCAGAGCCGCAGCCGCACGGTTACGCCGCTGTGTCCCAGCCAAAGCCCCTTTACTGAAACCCAAAACCAAACCATCACTTGCCAACCTCCGGGGGCTACCTGCACCTATACAGACTGGACTCCTGCGTGCACGGTGGCCAATGGCGGCCTGACCATAACTCAGACCCGCACCGAAACCTGCACCTCGATTTGCGGAACCACCACCAGGCAGCAAACCCAGACGGTCACCTGCCAGAAGATCTGCAACTACAACTGGGGCCCTTGGTCACCGGCCAGTTGCGATGAGGTCATCGACCAAATCGCCTGCGGCACAACCAAAACCTTTACCCAAACCCGGACGGGCACCCTCATCGCCAGCACCAGCAGCCCCACCTGCTCGCCCACTACAACGCAGACACAATCTTTAACCTGTCAAGGGCGGCCTTGCGGGTCGAGCACCTTTGCCCCAGAAGCTCCTTCCAAGAGCCCCTTGGGCGAGTGGATGGCAGCCAAGCCCAACACGGTGGAGCTGCGCCCTGTCCACGAAATCCAAGCCGATCCAGAGCCGGAGACGATCGGCGTGAACACGGTGGCCAAGGCTTCTACTGAAGGCGTGACCATTGCTCTGGAGCCGCAGCTCTCGCCGGTGCTGGAGGTGAAGGCGGGAGTGCCCAAGCCGCCCAAGTGGCCCAACCCTGCCGAGGCTCTGCAGGCGGCCTTCAATTGGATGTTTGGTGAGCCCGCCTATGCTGCCCGCGCCGGACTGAGAGGCAATTTGCTCTCCAGCCAGATCGCCAACCCCAGCAAAGAACCCGGCATTCGCCCTGCCGAGAGTGGTGCTTCTCCGATTTCCGGAACTCTTAGCCTAGGCACCGACGACTGGGCGCGGCAACTGCGGCGGCGATTGCTCAATCCCAATGGAACTGTTCGCTGTGACTCAGAAGAAAAGGTCACTCCCACCGACGGTGGCTTCTGGGTACCGGGGGTGTTTCGCCCCAACTTCAACGACCGCTTCAAGTACACCGCCTACACCGGTGACAGCCGACCCAGCACTCTGCGTACCTCTCCTAAAGGTGCCGATCCTACCTTCGAGGATCTCAACAAGAATGGCATTTGGGATCCGGAGGAGCCTTCAAATGTTTTGGAGCGGGATCCACTGTTTGGGTTAGACTTGCCGGATCGGCCAGAGCTAGAGATCCAACCCCAGATGGCGCTCAACCCTTACGCCCGCGTCAACAAAAGCGCCGCGACCCAAGCCTACACTCCCGCGTCCAAGTATGCGGACGGATACTACATTAACCACAAGGGCAGTGAAGATATTCGCAATGGCCTCTGCTTCTACGTCAAGCCCAACGGCAACACCATCCAGGTGCAGGTTGATCGGGATGGCGGCAGTGGCAATAAACCGGAGTGGGTGGACGTAGAGCCCTTCACCCTGGATCTGAACAAGCCCACCACCGGCTTTGCCGGCAACAACCCTGTGCTGGGGGTAATCCTGGATGAGGTGACCCGTCGGCCCATTCCCATCCCGAGCTTCCAGGAGCTGGCTTCAACCGATGTGAACCAGCGCCGCCGCAACGACAACGGCACCCAAAACCGGCAGCTCCAGCCGGCCAGGGAAACGCGGGTAAATGCCATTGCCATCAGCGGTGTGATCCCGTCTCGGCTGAATCAGACGGGCGGGGGCATGCACAACTTCCTGCGCCTCAACGAGCTGTGGAGAAATACCGACCTCTTCTTCAGCGGCTCGATGATCCAGCTCAACTACAGCACCTATGCTACCGGCCCCTTCCTGCAGCACAGCTTTGAGCCACCCGATCTGGTAGCCGATCCAACCTTCGTGCGCGGTTACGACTACTACTACCCACCCAGCCGCCGCTTCGGCTACGACGTGGGTCTGCAAATTGCCCGTCGTCCCAGCGCGGTGTCGGCTCGCTTCCAATTCCCCTCCAATGCCCGCACTGAGTTCTTGCGGGAGTTGGATCCTCAGGATCCGTATGTGCGGCGGCTGCGCTGCGCACTCCAGAATCAGCCGGGTGTGCAGTTGGATCCGTCTGCCCGGATTGGTGGCTGCGAGGAGTTTAACTGATATTGACCTGGCCGGTCAGGGGCAGATTTAGGGTAGGGGCAGAAGAGGGAGGGATCCATGAACAAGTGGCGGCTTTGGCAGCAACACCAAGCGGAGGGTTTCACCCTCATTGAAGTCTTGGCTTCGGTCGTCCTCGTGGCCCTGGCCATGGCCGCCCTGGCCCCTACCCTCACGGTAATTGCTTACCGGCGCGCCATGAGCGAGCGGGTGGAGCTGGCCAACCGCCTAGCCCAGGAAGAGGTAGACCGCATCCGCACTCTGGTGGATATCGAGCTGGCTGCCAACCCTCGCGCTTTTCAGGATCAACTGGCCCGTCTGCCCAAGGTGGGAGCCAACCCGCTGGCAAATACCTCACCTCCCACCAACATGGACAGAGAGGGGAACAACTATTCCATTCGCGTGGCTCGGGTTCAAGTGCCGGGGCGTAACCCCGAAGAATACGTCATCCAAACCTTCCGCGACGCAGGGGCACCTTGCATCGACCGCCGTGAAAGCAGGGTCATTCAGGGGGTGCCCTGCAGCTTTCGCATGGGTGTGAGGGTTTACCACCGCTTTTCTTTTGATCCAAACACTCGCCAAGCGCTGCCTGGCTTGAGGGCGGAGGTGGTTTCGGCTAACCAGAACTTGGCCAATGCCAATGTCTGGCTCTTTCCACTAGCCACCTCCTTTGTAGAAGTTAACCCTGCTGCCAACTTGGGGGATGTTTGCCGCGCCGTTTTGGCCGATGTTCAAGCCAGAGGTGGAACACCGACCAACAACTGCAATGCCTTCCCGCTGCCCAGCCCAAGCCCTACCTCGCTTTGAAGCGACGGGTAAGCTCCTCCTGCAGGCTCACAAAAAGGTGGTGTTTTCCTATGTTCAAGGTTTTTCGCCACAGGGTTTACCAGAGTGCGGGGTTTACCCTCATTGAGCTGTTGGTCTCACTGCTGGTTGCCTCCATCTTTCTCCTGGCCACCGCGATGATTGTCATCGAGACGATGCGGCTGGATCGGGAAGAGACGGGCCGCACCCAGGTGCAGGCGGAGCTGACCCAGGCCATGCGGTATATTCAGCAGGATCTGGCGGAAGCTCTCTACATTTACAACGATGCGGAACAGCCCAACGGTAATGGAACGCCGGATCTCATCGAGCGGCTTTACACTCCTGGATGGATTCGCCGCCCCGATGGGGCCATTCCAGTGGTCGCCTTTTGGAAGCTGAATCCGATCCCACGCGATTGCTATCAAGGCCCTCCGACGTTGCAACAAATTCGAGAAGGCCGAGTAACTTTGAGGGAGAGACCTACGGGTATTTCCGAAGCTGACTGGGATAACATCCGCAGCCGCCGTAACATTTACACCTTGGTTGTGTACTACTTGCAACGTAACTACAACAACGCCGGTAACCCAGACGGCAACACCCCTTGGGAGGGCAACGCGCGCATTGCTAGGTTTGAGTTGCAACCTCTTAATGACACATGCACTGAGCGCAGCCGATTTTTTGTCGAGGATCCGGATCCCTTCCGGGAAGGCTTTCTGGTTTGGCCCTCTGAGCAAGCTAGGGCTCGCCAAACTCCCATTGCTGGGGCAGGCAATCAAGGTAATCGACTGGTAACTCTGGTCTCCAACATCTTCAGCAGCCGGCAGGGCAGCCCGCAGGTTGCCCCGAATTGCCCACAGGGCTATGCCTTTGGAGGGGGCAGGCCCGACGGAGTCACTTTCTCAGGCCTAGAGGTCAATCAAAACGACGTGGGCTTCCATGTTTGCGTTCGGCGCAGTACCGACGCCAGCCTTCCCCAAGATGTGATTGTTACCATCACGGCAACTGCCATGGAGCGAGCCAATCCCGGCCTGTTCCGGCGCTACATCCAAGATGCCACCAGCGTTGATGCGGAGCAGGTGTCGCGGTATCTGACGACAATGCAAACTCGGGTGTTGGCCCGTGGTGTGTTTAATCGTCAAGCCTAGTCAAGCCTATGTGACTTATTCGGAGGGGGGATCCCTGCCTATGCTGGCCTCAGTGAGCCGATTTAGACGGATTGCACCTGCCCAGACAAGGGGCTTTACGCTGATAGAAGTCTTGGCGGTTATTGTCATCATCGGCATCTTGGCTGTGCTGTCCGTTCCCTCTGGGATCAACATCTGGGCGCGGATCCAGCTTGAGGATGCGCAGAACAGGGTGGAGCGAGCCTTGCGCACTGCCCGCACCAACGCCAGAGCCTCTCTCCTGGGCCGAGCTTGGGTGGTGGGGGTGGACAATTCAGAGCCAAACGTGCCGACTCTGGTTATCCAGGATGAGGAGGGCCTCTGCGATGAACCTACCCCCTGTCAGCGGCTACGCCTGAACAATTTTGTAACTGTGGCCAACACCTTCAATGACGGAAGGGCGGTTTTTGAATCCGATGGCCGGGCCCGTCAACTGGGTCGCTTTGTAGTCAGCAGCACCTACTCCCAGGGGGAAAACCGCTGTGTGGTGGTAAGCACCTCAATCGGTACCATTCGCAAGGACAACAACCCTGAGTGTGGCAGCGTGGTAGAGGGAGAATAGTTGAGGTAGGATGGTCGGACTGCCGCCCTCACCCCCGGCCCCTCTCCCAAAGGGAGAGGAGGGTTTGGGGGGCTGGTAATGCTGTAGGTTCCTTCTATGCTCACGGCTTCCCCACCGCTTGTTTTTCCCTGGCAAACTCGTCAGCCGGCTCTCTTGGTGCTGGCGGATGGCACTTCCTTTGCCGGTTGGTCTTTTGGGGCGCCGGGCACGGCGGTGGGCGAGGTGGTGTTCAACACAGGCATGACCGGCTACCAGGAGGTGATCACCGACCCTAGCTACCGGGGGCAGATGGTTACCTTCACCTGTCCGGAGCTGGGAAATACCGGAGTCAATGAGCTGGACGAAGAATCGGCTCGGCCTCAGGTTGCGGGGATCATCGCCCGCAATGTGTCTCGCCTGACCAGCTCCTGGCGGGCTACATCCACCCTCCCCGAATACCTGCAACGATATGGGATCCCGGCCATTGCCGGGGTGGACACGCGGGCTTTGGCGCGGCGGCTGCGCTCTCAGGGGGTGATGAACGGGGCCCTTTCCACGGAGACTTTGGATCCCCAGGTTTTGTTGGAGCGGGTGCGCCAGGCTCCTTCCATGCAGGGGTTGAGCTTGGTGGCGGAAGTTACTACTCCTCAACCCTACGAGTGGCTGGAGCCTACGCCTGCCGATTGGGACTATGGGCGCAGCCAAGGGATCCCGATCCCGGAGCCGCCCCTGCGGGTGGTGGCCCTGGATTTTGGCATCAAACGCAACATCTTGCGCCGCCTCACCCGCTATGGCTGTCGGGTGATGGTGTTGCCGGCCAATGCCAGCCCGGAGCAGATTTTGAGTTACAACCCCGATGGGATCTTCCTCTCCAATGGGCCAGGGGATCCCGCCGCTGAGACGACTGCCATCCGCACCACCCAAGCTCTGCTGCAAACCGGGAAGCCCCTATTTGGGATTTGCCTGGGCCATCAGATCCTCAGCTTGGCCCTGGGGGGATCCACCTACAAGCTCAAGTTTGGCCATCGGGGCCTCAACCATCCCTGTGGGCTGGACAAGCAAGTGGAGATCACCAGCCAAAACCACGGGTTTGCGGTGGATGCCGACTCGATCCCTGCCGATGGGGTGGTAATCACCTACCTCAACTTGAATGACCGTACCGTGGCCGGGATCCGCCACCGTCACCTGCCCCTGTTTTCCGTGCAGTATCACCCGGAAGCCAGCCCCGGCCCTCATGATGCCGATCACCTCTTCCGCGAGTTCGTGGAGCTGATGCTGCAGCACCGCTCCCGTTAGCCTCACCCCCGGCTTTTTTCCCTCAGGGCCAGGGCGGCGCGGGCTTCTTCTCGGTCGTCGAAGTGAATCTTCTCGGTGCCCAGGATCTGGTAGTCCTCATGGCCTTTGCCGGCAATGACCACCGTATCCCCTGGCTGGGCTGCGAGGATGGCCAGGCGAATGGCCTGCCGCCGATCCACCTCCACCGCCCTGGGGGATCCAGGGATCCCGGCCAAAATATCCCGTAGGATCTGCTGGGGATCTTCGGTGCGGGGGTTGTCGGAGGTAACGATCACCTGATCGGCCCAGGTGGCGGCAATGCGGCCCATCTGCGGTCGTTTGCCCCGATCCCGATCCCCGCCACAGCCAAAGACGCAGATAAGTTGCCCTTGCACCTGGGATCGCAGGGCCTTGAGCAGGTTTTCCAGGCCGTCGGGGGTGTGGGCGTAGTCCACAACTACCGCGATATCCTGCCCCGGCAGGGTCACCCGCTCCATCCGCCCCGGTACGCCCGGAAAGTGGGGCAGGGCCGACTGGATGATCTCGACAGGGATCCCCAAGTGCAGGGCTACCCCCACCGCCGCCAGCAGGTTGGCCAGGTTGAAGGATCCCACCAGGGGGGCCTCCACGGCAAACGTGCCCGCAGGGGTGTGCAGGGTCGCGCTCAGGCCGGTGGGGCGCAGTTGAACTTGGCCGGGCCAGAGGCCGGGGATCCCCTGCAGGGGCTGCAGCGAGTAGGCCCAGGGCTGCAGATCGGGCCGAATGGCTTGCAAGAGCCGCCGTCCCCCAGCATCGTCGGCGTTGATCACCGCCCGCCCTTGGAGATACTCCTGTCGGAAGAGGGTGGCTTTGGCCTGCCAGTAGTTCTCCAGCGTCTGGTGAAAGTCCAGGTGATCCTGGGTGAGGTTGGTCCAGACGGCAGCGGCAAAGGAACATCCCCACACCCGATCTTGAGCGAGAGCATGGGAGCTCACCTCCATCACCGCCACCTCCGCCCCGGCTCCCTGGGCTTCCCTGAGGCTGCGCTGCAGTTCAGGCGGAAAAAGGGTGGTGTGGGAGGCCACTTCGCTATAGCCAGGCCAGCGGTTGTACAGAGTGCCCAGCAAAGCCGCGGAGCGGCCGGCAGCTTGCACCAAATGTTCGATTAAGTGGGTGGTGGTGGTTTTGCCATTGGTGCCCGTCACCCCCACCAAGGTCAGTTGGCGGGCGGGAAACCCATAGAAAGCTGCCGCCACCTGGGCCACGGCCCTGTTCAGGCTGGCGCGAGGCAAAACCAGGACGGGCTGACTTCCCCATCCAGCCTCTCCGCTGACGCTCTCCCACGCCTCTTGGGAAATGATGGCCGCCACTGCCCCTGCCGCCAGGGCTTGGGCCACGAAGCTACCTCCATCCACGCGGGATCCCGGCATCCCCAAGAAGAGATCCCCCGGCTGTACCTGGCGAGAGTCGGCACAGAGGCCCCAGACCTGCACCCCCTCCAGGGATCCCTGGGCCAATTGAGGCTGGATCCCGGCTTGGCTGAGCAATTCCCACAGAGGGCGCTCCGCACCCCTAGCGCGAACAATCCCAACAGTCTCCATTCCACCACTCCTCCCTGCTTTGCAGCTTACGGTAGCCGCTCAACCCCCTTTCCGACCAGAGCGCCAGCGAGATCCCCTCTTTACCTTGGGAGAGGAGCCAGGGGTGAAGAAATCAGGCCAGTATCTCCTCCAGCTTCTGCTTGGCCCACAGGGAAGCATAGAGGCCCTTCTCGTCCGCCAGCAATTCGGCATGGGATCCCTTCTGCACGAGGCGGCCCCTGTCCATCACCCAAATCTGATCGGCTTCCACCGCAGCCGTAAGGCGATGGGTGATGAAGATCACCGTTTTCTGGGCCGTGACCCGACGCAGATGGCGAAGAATGGCCTGAGCCGTCTGATTGTCCACGCTGGAGAGAGAGTCATCCAGGATCAAGATGGGAGCATCCACCAGCAAAGCCCGGGCCAAGGCCACCCGCTGTCGCTGGCCACCGGAGAGGGTAATGCCCCGCTCTCCCACCAGAGTGTCGTAGCCCTTGGGAAAGTTGAGGATCTCGGCGTGGATGTGGGCGGCTTTGGCCACCCATTCCACCTCCCAATCTTCGGCATCCGGCTTGCCGTAGCGAATGTTATCCCGGACCGTGGCGCTGAACAGGAAGCTCTCCTGGGGCACATAGGCAATGGCCCGCCGCAGGGATCCCAGTTGAATCTGGGTGATATCCTGCCCATCCAAAAACAGTTGCCCCGGCTGGATCTCCAGCAGCCGAGGCAAGGCATTGGCCAGGGTGGACTTGCCCGCCCCAATGGGCCCTACCACCGCCACCATCTGACCCGGCTCTAGGCAAAAGTGCAAACCCTCCAGAGCCGGAGCTGCCGCAGGGCCGGCGAAGGCAAACGCGAGACCTCTGGCCTCGAGGCGACCCTGCACCCTCTCCAGAGGCAACGGCAAAGCGCCTGGGGCGTCTCGGATGGTGGGTTCTACCCCCAACAGAGCATCGATCCGCTCCAAGCTGACCTGCCCCCGCTGGTAGGCCGTGATGGTGAAGCCCAGCAGGGCGGTGGGAAATACCAACCGTTCCACGTAGAGGGTGAGGGCCGAAAAATCCCCGATGGTCAGCGTCCCGGCTGCAATTTGCGGCCCCCCCACCGCCAGCAGTAGCAACAAACTGAGGCTGACCAGCGCCACCAAAGAGGGGAAGAGCAAGTTGCGGGTGAGGGCCAAGCGCAAATTGGCCTGCAGCAGCCGCTGGTTCTGGCGGCGAAACTCCCGCTGCTCGTGCTGTTCCTGGCTGTACACCTTGATCAGGGCAATGCCGTTCAGGTCCTCTTGAATGAGATCGCTCAGATCCGCCAACTCCTGCTGCACCTGGAGCTGCTCCTGCTGCAGGCGGTTGCTGCTCAACTTCACCAGCACCAACATCACCGGAAACACCGACAGCGCCAAGGTGCTCAGACGGGGCTCGATGCCAAACATGGCGGGCAAGGTGGTGGCATAGGCAAAGATCGTGTTGGCCAAACTGAGTAGGGCAAAGCCCAACAGGCGGCGGATGTTTTCCACATCGCTGGTGATGCGGGTGAGAATGTCCCCAATGGTCTGCTGGGCAAAGTAGGAAGGCTGCAGGGTGAGCAAATGCTCGAAGATGGCTTGCTTGAGGTGAAACTCCACCTGCCGTCCCACCCCAAACATCCACACCCGCGAGGCAATGCGAATGCCCATCATCAGGCTGGAGACGACCAGCACCGTTAGGGCGTAAAGGGCAATGCGCCGGTCCGACAAAGTGGCCAGGTTCTGGCTGAGGTCATCGATGACCAGCTTGACGTACCAGGGCAGGAACACCCCCAGGCCATTGACCAGGAGCAGGGATCCAATGCCCAACCCCACCTGTCGTCGATAGGGGCGCAGATAATGGGCCAATTGTCGGAGATGGGATCCGGTCACTCACTTGCTCCCTGCATCCTCTTCCACTCTAGCGTTCAGCCGGATCCCCCCGGTAGGGATCAGGCCAGAACCTGAGCCGGGGCTTGCTGGGCCAGTTGCGCCGTTTCCCGCCGTGCCCAGGCATCTGCCTGCAAAATGTCCTCCAGGCTGGGATCGGCAATGACTTGATGCCGCTCACAAACCCGCTCCAAGAGACGGGGAATATCCAAAAAACGGATGCGCTCCTGCAAGAACAGGGCCACCGCCGCTTCGTTGGCCGCATTCAACACTGCCGGCAGCGTTCCCCCCCTCCGTCCAGCGGCATAGGCCAACTCCATGCAGGGGTACTTGCGGTGATCCGGAGCCTTAAAGGTGAGGGATCCCAGCTTGACCAAATCGAGGGGATCCCAGGGGGTGGCCAGGCGTTCCGGCCAACTGAGGCCGTAGAGGATGGGCAGGTGCATGTCCGGCCAGCCCAACTGGGCCAGAACCGAGGTATCGGCCAGCTCGATCAGGGAGTGGACAATGCTCTGCGGGTGGATGAGGATGTCGATGTGGTCGTAGTCCAGGCCGAAGAGCCAGTGGGCCTCGATCACCTCCAGGCCCTTGTTCATCAGGGTGGCCGAGTCGATGGTGATTTTGCGCCCCATCACCCAATTGGGATGCTTGAGGGCATCGGCCAGGGTGACCTGATCCAATTTTTCGGCAGGCCAATCCCGAAAGGCGCCACCCGAGGCAGTCAACAGGATTCTTCGCAGGGATCCCGCCGGCACCCCCTGTAAACACTGGAAAATGGCCGAATGCTCAGAGTCGACGGGGATCAGGTTCACCCCGTACTGCCGCACCAAGGGCAGCACCACCGGCCCCCCTGCCACCAGGGTTTCTTTGTTGGCCAGGGCAATGTCTTTGCCGGCACGGATGGCCGCCAGGGTTGGCAACAAACCGGCGCAGCCGACGATCCCCGTCACCACCCGCTGGGCCGCCGGGTGAGCCGCCACCTGACACAGCCCCTCCGTTCCGGCCACCAACTCCGGCAGCGGTCGGATCCCGGTCAGCAGCGACCGCAGCTCCGGCAGCAGCTCCTCCCGGCCAATGGCAACCATCTGGGGCCGAAACCGCCGCACCTGCTCGGCCAAGAGGGCAACGTTGCTGTAGCTGGTCAGGCCAACAACCTGAAAACGCTCTGGATACTGGGCCACCAAGTCCAGAGTTTGGGTGCCAATCGAGCCGGTGGAGCCGAGCAAGGTGATGGCTTGCATAAAGGATCCCTTTACCCCTGAAAGAGCGTGACGTCCTCCCAACGCAGACTTCCCCTCGCGCAACTTGCCCAAGGACTCCGTCCCGCTATTGCGAACGGCCCCACCTCGCGTTCGGGGATCCCTGCCTCACGCCCCTTCATCTTATTCTTATCTGGTTCTGATCTGGAATCTGTGTGCTCCCTCCGATCCCCGACAGCGGGATCCTATGCGGCTGTGGGGTCCGCGATGCCCCCCTTCCCCAGATTTTGGTTTCAAACCTTTCCCGACTGAGAACGCAGCCACTGGCTGAGCAGCGCCTCGATCAGCTCCGAAAGATCTTGATCCGATTCCAACAGGATGCGCTTCACGGCTCGGTGAGTCTCTTTGGGGATTTGACATACTCCCCTGCCTAAAGACAGGGGATTCTGGTTCCTGGTTCTGCGACAGCGCTTACCGTGTCAGGCTTCCCCTCCACGGCAGCGGCGCTCGTCTCCCCAGGCGTTCCCCCTTGCGGGGCGGTTCCCTTATGCCCTAAGGTACCGTTGTTCCACTCCTCACCCAACAACTCCAGCCCTTTGCGTAGGATGTTGATGGCCGCATTCTCATCCCGGTCAATCACCGTCCCACACCGCGGGCAGCGGTGGGTGCGAGTGGACAGCGTCTTCTTCACCCTGTGACCACACTGAGAACAGTCCTGACTGGTGTACTGGGGCGGCACTGCCACCACCACCTTGTTGAAGACCTTCCCGTAGGAGTCCAGCCACCCGGTGAATAAACTCCACCCGGCAT
>NZ_JANSIK010000098.1:0-21755 GCF_047462035.1 Synechococcus sp. R5-15
CCGATGCACCGTTCCCTGTGGATTAGACTTGTTTTGCAAGCTGGCAGTAGCCAGGGAGGCTGGGGAAGGGGAACCACCTGTCCAGTCGTTTTGTCGGGGGTTGTAGACCCAGACAAGTGGCGTGGGGCAGGAATGCCCAGCCGCGAGGTAAGGACTCCGTCCTGCTGACGGGAAGGGTGGCCCGCGCTCTGTCCGTAGGACGAGCGCCGGGAGGATGTCACGGTGCATGAAGGGTGGGATCCTCTGCACAAGCGTTCGTGAGGTTGGGTTCATGTCTTCCGTGCTGTGGCAAGCGATTGGGTATGCCTGTGGGATCTCGCTGGGGCTCCTAGGCTTGGTTGCCCTGGTCAACGTTCTTGTGGGGTGGCTGGATCGGCAGACCTCAGAGACTCCGGAGGAGCCGACCGAGTCGCCAGAACCCTGCAGCACAACGGAGGGATCCCCGTCGGCATGAGTGACAGGGTTCGCGTTCACGTCTGGGTACGGGGGCGGGTTCAGGGGGTGGGGTTTCGCGCCCACACCGAAGCCATGGCCCGCAATGCCGGTGTTGGCGGCTGGGTGCGCAACTTGCGGGATGGTCGCGTCGAGGCCGTTTTTGAAGGATCCCCTGCTGCGGTGGAGGCCATGCTGCGCTGGTGCCAACAGGGCAGCCCCGGTTCGGTTGTGGAGGCCATTGAGCAACGTTCCGAGCCGCCGGAAGGTCTACCCACTTTTGAGATTCGCCCTACCGTTTGAGGAAGTTTCGCTGTTCTGAGGATCTGCTTCAAGCTGGGCTGCTCCGGCCTCGTCCTGGGTTCTGGGCTGCCGTCCCCAGAAACTGTCTGTGAGCTGGGATCCCTGCAAGGTCACACTAGAATGGTTACACCGCCAGTTTTTCCTATCCCATGACTGTTGCTGCCCCCGCCAAAGTGCAATACGAAGCTGTGATTGGGCTGGAAGTTCACTGCCAGCTCAGCACTCGCTCCAAGATCTTCTCCAGCAGCGCGACAGCCTTTGGCGCTCCCCCCAACACCCAGATTGACCCCATCTGCATGGGCCTGCCCGGCACCCTGCCGGTGCTCAACGAAAAGGTGCTGGAGTACGCGGTCAAAGCGGGTTTGGCCTTGAATTGCACCATTGCCCCCTACAGCAAGTTCGACCGCAAGCAGTACTTTTACCCCGACTTGCCCAAAAACTACCAAATCTCCCAATACGACCTGCCGATTGCTACCCACGGCTGGATTGAGATCCAGCTCAGCGACGGTCGTACCAAGCGCATCGGCATCACCCGTCTGCACATGGAAGAAGATGCGGGCAAGCTGGTCCACGCTGGCAGCGACCGCCTATCGGGATCCAGCTACTCTTTGGTGGATTTCAACCGGGCGGGGGTTCCCCTCATCGAGATCGTCAGCGAGCCGGACATCCGCAGCGGGGAAGAGGCAGCCGAGTATGTGCAAGAGCTGCGCCGCATCCTGCGCTATGCCGGGCTGTGCGATGGCAACCTGCAGGAGGGATCCCTGCGCTGTGATGTGAACATCTCGGTGCGTCCGCTGGGATCCCAGACCTTTGGCACGAAGGTGGAAATTAAAAACATGAACTCCTTCAACGCCATCCAACGGGCCATCGAGTACGAATTCAACCGCCAGGTCAAGGTTGTGGAGGCGGGCGAGCGGATCGTGCAAGAGACCCGCCTTTGGGAAGAAAACAGCCAGCGCACCATCAGCATGCGCAAGAAAGAGGGATCCAGCGACTATCGCTATTTCCCCGAGCCCGATCTGCCGCCCATTCGCGTTACCGAAGAGCAAAAGGCCCGCTGGAGGGCAGAGCTGCCGGAATTGCCCGGTGTGAAGCGGCGACGTTATCAGGAGGTGTACGGCCTCTCGGTGTACGATGCCCGCTACCTCAGCGATGAACGCAACACCGCCGAATACTTTGAAGCCGTGATCGCCGCCGGTGCCGACCCGAAAGCAGCCGCCAACTGGATGATGAGCGACATCGCCAGCTACCTCAACACCCACAAGCTGGACTACCCCGACATTGCCCTGAAGCCGGAAACCCTGGCCGAGCTGATTGGCCTCATCGAGCAGGGCACCATTTCCAGCAAAATCGCCAAGGAGATCCTGCCGGAACTGCTGGAAAAAGGGGGATCGGCCCGCGCCCTGGTGGAAGCTAAGGGCATGACCCAAATCTCGGATAGCGCTCTGCTGGGGCAGATGATCGCCGAGGTGCTGGCAGAAAACCCCGAGCAACTGCAGCAGTATCGGGGGGGCAAAACCAAGCTCTTCGGCTACTTTGTCGGGCAATTGATGAAAAAAACTCAGGGACGGGCAGATCCAAAGCTGGCCAACGACCTGCTCAAGCAACACCTCGACGGCTAGCTCCAAGCATCTGTGAGGGAATAGCCCAACTCCTGCATCATGCGCCGCAGCAGGGGCAAGCTCAGCCCGATAACATTGCCGGGGCACCCCTCGATCCGCTCCACAAACAGGCTGCCGCGGCCATCGATGGCAAAACAGCCAGCACAATTGAGCGGCTCACCGGTGGCCACATAGGCGCGGATTTCCTCGTCGCTGGGCTTGGCAAAAAACACCCGCGTCACCGCATAGTGGGTGAGGCGACGGTTCTGCTTCGTGTCAATTAAGGCATGGCCTGTGTAGAGCTCTCCCACTTCGCCCCGCATTTGCCGCAAGCGCCGTTCCGCCTCTAGGGCATTGGGCGGCTTACCTAGGATCTCGCCATTTAGGTAGAGCACAGAGTCGGCCCCCACAACCAAGACGGGCTCCCGTTGCTGGGCCGCCACCACTTCGGCTTTCGCCGAGGCCAGCTTCTGCACCAGCTCCACCGGATTAGAGCTCTGGATTTGGCTTTCGTCGAAGTAGCTGGGTTGAACGCGATGGGGGATCCCGGCAGCCTTTAACAATTGGCGGCGGGCAGGGGATTGCGAGGCCAGTACGATAGGAGGCAACATCGACTCAACACCCAAAGCCTGGACGTTTGCTGGATGGAAGTTCGCTCCATGAGCTAGTTTCCATTAGCTTAGTTAGTGTGCGCCTGATGGGCGTTGAAAGGAAACTCTCTCGATATCTTCCCAGCTGGATCCCGTTTGTGACCACTGTACCCTCACAGGCCCCCACCCCAACTGATCTCGATCTTGCCCATTCTGGGATCCTCCAGCGCTATTGGGGGGATCAAGACACTCCGGAAAGCCGCTGGGTGAACTTGCTGGTGGCGGCGCTGGTTTTCTGTTCATCCACCTTCTTTGTGGTGGAAACCTATCCCGTTCCCCCTGAGGTGCGTCTTGGGCTGGAGCGGGTGGATCGCCTCATTCTCGGCCTGTTTGTGGTGGAATATCTGCTCCGCCTGGCGGCGGCCCCGCAAAAGCTGCGCTACGTCTTCAGCCTCTATTCACTCATCGATTTGCTGGCCATTTTGCCCTTTTTTGCCGGGCTAACCGATATTCGCTTCATCCGCCTCTTGCGCTGGTTTCGCATCCTGCGGCTGCTGCGCTTGGTGGAGGGCAAAACCCTGTTTGGGCAAGTGATCTCCGCCGATAGCCGCATTTTGCTGCGCATTTTCTTCACCCTCTTTGCCATTGTTTTCGTCTACTCTGGGCTGATCTACCAGGTAGAACATCCAGTGAATCCTGGCGCTTTTGCCACCTTTTTGGATGCTTTCTACTTTTCCGTCGTTACCATGACCACGGTGGGGTTTGGGGATCTCACCCCCACTTCTGAGCTGGGCCGGCTGCTGACAGTGTTGATGATCTTGACGGGCATAGCCCTGATCCCTTGGCAAGTGGGGGAGTTGATCAAGCAACTGGTAAAAAGCGGCAACTCGGTACAGTGGGCCTGCCCAGGCTGTGGCCTCTCCCAGCACGATGGGGATGCCCAATTCTGCAAGCGCTGCGGCACACTGCTCTATCCAAGGGATTGAGGCTGTTGGCCAATTTGGGGCAAAGACAGGATAGGCTAGGACGGGTTGCAGGAGGATCTGCGATGTTGGCCCACCCCGAGCTAACTATCCCCGGCAAGCTGAACGTGAAGGCGGGCGTGGCGATGCTGGTTGCCGCCATTGTCCTCGGCTGGATCCTCAGCCAAGTTCAGCCGTTGCCGCTCGCCCCCCAGGAGGCTTCGGGGATCCCTGCCGAGCCCCTCCTCTGGCAGGAGGTGCCCAAACAAAAGTACGCCTGGCACATTTGCTACGCCTTTTTGGGCAACATGGGGTTGATCAACATCGGCGGCGGACTGGCCCTGGTGGTGCTGGGATCCCGCTTTACGGCTGGGCAAATGCTCTCGCAAATTCTCCTGTTGGGGGGAATGCTGCACCCGGCTTCTTGGGCTTTGGTGGCCCTGACGGGGCTGGAAGGGTGGGGCTGGCTGGGTAATGCCGGAGCCGCAGCGGTGGCGGTGGTGGTGATGGTGTTGTTTGTTTACCTGGTCTTGGCCACCTGCCGTTCCCTACAAGCTGTCCGAAGGCTGACCCAATCCCGAACCTGCCGTTAGCCCCAGTTGGGGAAAGCTGAGAAATCGTTTAAGATCGTTAACGGCAACACTCTAAACAACCGGACGGTGCTCTGCATGGCGGTGCAAGAGGAGGTTTTTTTTGAGGGCGGCCCCCACAGTGGCGATTTGGTGTTGAACTCCTTCATTGGGGCTACACTTGTCGGCTTGCCTCTGTTTGTGGGGGCACTGGTGCGTAAGCTGTGGGTACACTATCGGATTACCAATCGTCGCATCACCGTGATTGGGGGATGGGGCGGCAAGGAGCGCTCAGATGTAATCTACGGCGAGATTGCCAAGGTGGTTATGGTGCCCCGTGGCTTGGGCGTGTGGGGAGACATGGTGCTCACCCTCAAGGACGGCAGTCGCCTGGAGATGCGGGCCTTGCCTCGCTTTCGGGAAATCTACAACTACATCAACGAGCGGATCGACGAGAAAGCCAAGCAGGTGAGCGGCCCAATTGGCAAAAAGCGCCGCTCTGCCAAGTCCTGACAGTGCCTGAGCCTTGGGGATCCCTTCCTGTGGCCTTTCCCCCTCTCCCGGGCCAGCATTCGCTTGGCCTGGGTGCCTGGCGTTGGTGCATGAGTACCTGATCTGGCCGGGGGGATCGGAAAAGGTTCTGCAGGAGCTGGTGGCCTTTGCCCCCCAGGCCCCCCTTTACGTCAGTCTCTTCTCGGCTCACACCCTGCCGCCGAGCTGGCAGGAGCTGACAATTCACACCTCTTTTTTGCAAGGCTGGGCCAAGTGGCTGGGGGTGTTGCGCCCTGACTACCACGCCCGCCTCAAGTATCTGCTGCCCTGGATGCCGTTGGCCTATGAGAGCTTCGACCTCTCCGGCTATGACTGTGTGATCTCCAGCAGCCACGCCTTTGCCAAAGGGATCCTGACGGGAGCCTCTACCCTGCACCTGAGCTACATCCACAGCCCCACCCGTTACCTCTGGGAGAACCGGGAGCTGTATCTGCAGCGAGAAGGGCTGGGGAGAAGCGGGCCTGTTGGCGCAATTGGCCAATGGCTGCTGCACCGCTTGCGCCAATGGGATTTTCTGGCAGCTCAACGTCCAGATCTGTTGATCGCCAACTCCCAGCACATTCGCCGCCGCATTGCCAAGCTCTATCGCCGCGAGGCTGTGGTCATTTATCCGCCCGTTCCGCTGCAGGGGTTTGAGCCGGTGGCGGATCCCAGCGCCGATTATGACCTGGTGGCAGGCCGACTGGTGCCCTACAAACGGGTGGATCTGGCGATTGCCGCCTGTGAACGGCTGGGTCGTCGGCTGCTGGTTGTGGGCGAAGGGCCGGAGCTGGCTCGGCTCAAGCGACTGGCGGGGCCGCAGGTGGAGTTTTTGCCCCATCAGCCCCCCGATCGTTTCCGGGAACTGCTAGCCAATTGCCGGCTGCTGCTGTTCCCCTGGGAGGAGGATTTTGGCCTAGTGGCAGTGGAGGCCCAGGCCTGCGGCCGCCCCGTGGTTGCCCTCAACCGGGGAGGTGCCCAAGAGACGGTCATCCACGGCCAAACCGGCATCCTCATTCCCGAGGCCAGTGTGGAAGCGCTGGTGGAAGGGCTGCGGCAGGCGGATCGACAGGAATGGGATCCGCAGCGGATTCGGGCCCATGCTCTGCAATTTGCCCCAGAGCGGTTTCATGCCCAGCTGGGAGCCCTGTTGCGCTGGGCTTGGCCTCGTTTTCAAGCTGGAGAACGGTTGGATCCCCGAGAATGGAGCGCTCAGTAGGGCCGCCGCTGCACAAAAGTCGGCAACTCAATCCGGTTGCGACTGCCCGTTTCCCCTCCTGCCCGTGAAGCGGCCAAAGCGGAGCGTTTCAGGAGCCTTTCTGTCCGTTGGCGCCAGCCGAGCGGGGCACTTTCTTCCCGCTCGTCCAGGGTGAGCGGCGGGATCCCTGGGATGGGTGTTCTCCAGGTGGTGGCCGGGGAAGGAGCAGACTCGTCAGCCGCGGCAGGAATCCGTTCCTGGGCCCGATGATTCGACCTGGGCTCGACAACCGCTGGCTGAGGGGAAGCGGAGGCCGACTGACGCAGTGTGGCCAGTTGCTCTTCCAGTTCTTGATTGCGCTGCTGCAGCAGGGCCACTTCCTTTTCTTGGGTTTGCGCGTAGGCGTGGGCCTGCACACACTCGGTTTTCAAAGCCATCACCTGCTGCTGCAACTTCTCGATTTGCTTTTGGCTGACCAGATGATGGGCCTCGGCCAGTTCTCGCCCCCGCCGGGCTGCTTCCAGGCTTTCTCGGGTGTCCTGCACCTGCTGCTGAACTTCCTGCCACTGGGCAAGGGTGGGACGCTGGGCCAACTCTTGCATGAGCTGATCCCGCTCGGCTCGCAAAGCACCAAGCTCGCGGGTCAAAGCCTGCACCTGCTCCTCCAGGGCAAGGATTCGCTGCGCCTGTGAGGACTCTGTTTCCCTGAGGTGGGCGGCCTGGGCTGCTTCCGCTTCCAGCTTGGCAATCTGTTGGGCTTGCTCGGCCTGCTGCCGCTGACTCTGCTGCAGCTCTTCCAGCAAGGTGGCCCGCTCGGCCTTGGCAAAAGAGGCCTGTTGGCGCAGATGATCCAGCTCCGCCTGCAAGCGTGCCCATTGCTCTGGGGTAGGACGCTCTTCCAGTTCGCGAATACGTTGCCGGGCGGTGTTCAGGTCAGCTTCCATGTGTGCCTTTTCGGTTTCCAGATGGGTCTTCAAACGCTGCCATTCGGCTTCCGCTTGGCGGTGGGCAGCCTCTAGCTCCGCCCGTAGGGTTTCCAGTTCTTGTGCAGAAGGTCGAGCAGCCAACTCTTGGATTTGCGCTTGCAATTGTGCTTTTTCCTCCTCTAGCTGCTGTACACGGAGCTGCAGTTGGGCTTGCAAAAGCTGCACCTGCGGCAACTTGACGGCGTATTCTCCCAATTGGTTGGCCTGCTGTTTCAGCTCCAGGAGCTCCTGCTGCAGTTGGTAAAATCGGGCCGGATCGACGCGCCGCTGCAATTCCGCCTTGAGGGTTTCAATTTCCGTCTGACTGGTTTGCAACTGCTGCTGCAGAATGTGGTAGTGCTCCAGCGTTGGACGGCGCTCCATTTCCCACAGGAGATTCTGCAGTTCTTCGATGTGCTGTTGCTGAAGCTGAAAAGCCTCTGGGGTAGGGCGCTGGGCCAGCCGCGCTTTCTCCTCTTGACACGCTTGCAAAGCTTGATCCCGCTCTTGAATCTGGGCCTGTGCTTCCAGCAGTTGATGTTCCAGGCGATGGATGCACTCAATCTGCTGCAATGACAGCGCTTCCGATTCGGCGAGGGATCGCTCTAGGTTGCGCACCCGCGCCCGCAAGGCTTTTAGCTCCTCTTCCCCTTCCATATCCAGGCTGCTCGACAGGTTATGGGCCTTACTGTAGCAGATGGTCTGGATGAAAATCCAGCTCGCCACTATATGTGGCGTGAATTTTTAGTTTTTCTCGAAAAGGACGCTAAGCCTGTTATCCCCACCCTCTATACTGAGAAGGTGAGTTTTCAGATGAACCCTGTGATGAAGCTGGGATCCAAACCTTGGGGATGGGTGCTGGGCCTGCTGGGTGTGGCCTTGGTCGGTTGTGGTGCCGATGCGCTGACGGCCAGTACTCCGCCGCCGCCTTTGATCACCAGCAGCGATATCCCTTCTGTGGTACATCGGAACGGCTTTTTGGAGCTGGGGGTTTCGGTATCGGTGCCGGGCCGGATCCCGGCGGAGCTGGCGTTTCAGGTGTCGTGGTCAGGGATCGAGGTGCAGACGCTATCGGCAGCCCAGGTGAATTGTGTGTCTGGAGAGGTGTTCTGTACAACCCGCTTCCGCATTCGCCCTCCCCTGAGCTTGGTGCCCGGCTCCTACCTGCTCAGCTTGCGGGTCTTCGACCGGTTGGGCCAAAGCGCTGTGGTGACCGGGACGGTGCTGCTCAGGGATCCCTGAGGTCGCCCTATCCTTGCCCAGCCTTGAGAAAGCGGTGCGGTTCCCGTTCCCATAAGCATTGCGTAGCAGTAGGTAGCAGTATGAGGTGCCGTAGGCATAGCACCTCTGCCCAAGCTTTGAATGGGTAAGGGATCCCTTCAGCGGGGGGGAAATACTTTTTGGCGAACGTCGTCGGCGAAAGCTTCCACCGCTTCTCGGATTGCCTGCCTCAAGTTGGTATAGGGCTTGGCAAAAGGGGGAATCCGCTCGCTCAGCCCCAGCAGGTCGTGGGTAACCAAAATCTGCCCATCGCAGGCCGGCCCGGCTCCAATGCCCAGGGTTGGGATCCCCACCTGGGCTGAGATTTGGGCAGCCAATTCCGCCGGCATGTGCTCCAGAACCAGGGCAAATGCCCCTGCTTGTTCCAGGCTGAGGGCCTCTTGTCGCAGACGCTCCGCCTCCGGAGTGGTTTTTCCCTGCTGGCGATAGCCTCCCAGTTGATGTTTGGCCTGCGGAGTGAGGCCGATATGACCCAAAACCGGGATCCCTCGCTGCACCAGAAAGGCCACCGTTTCCACCATGTCGGGGTAACCCCCTTCCAGCTTGACCCCGTTGACTCCTGCCTCCTTCATCAACCGCCCTGCCGAGAGGAGAGCTTGTTCTTTGTGGACTTGATAAGTCAAGAAGGGCAAGTCGGCCACCAAAAAGGCCCGTTCTACCCCGCGGCGCACCGCCTGGGCATGGTGGAGCATCTGTTCCAGCGTCAGGGGCAGGGTGCTGGCATACCCCAAGTGGGTCATGGCCAAGCTGTCGCCCACCAGGATCAAGTCGATCCCAGCCTGATCCAAAATCTGAGCGGTGGCGTAGTCGGCAGCCGTGAGGGCCACCAAAGGTTGACCCGCCTGTTTGGCCTGGCGAAAGTGGTGAATGGATAGAGCAGCCATATCCCTATGATCTCATCTGGGCGTTCCCGCCAGCGGTGCGGAGCACTTTCCCATCAACCGCATCCCGTGGGGGAAGCAAGCTTGGCTTTGAGGCTGGGAAGAAGCAGGAGACTCGGTTTGCCGTTAAGATGGTAAAGCCCCACAGCTGACTGGAAGGGTGACAGAGTGGTTGATTGTGACGCTCTCGAAAAGCGTTGTGACTGCAAGGTCACCGTGGGTTCGAATCCCACCCCTTCCGTTACCATGTAATCCGATAACGTACTGGCTATCGGACAGAGATGGGCTGTACTTGGAGGTGATGCTTAATGGGTCGAAGCTTTCGCCCAATCCCTTCAGGTCAGCGGTGCAGTTCCCCTGCCTTGGGCACAGCACTTTTGACACTTTTGAAGAATTGAAGGGGGCCACCCCTCAAGCGTGGACGGGTTTCTCAGCCTTTCTTTTGGGGTCTTATGCTCACCGCTCCTGCTCTCTCTGCCCAACTGCATCCGCTCATTCAGGGCTTATCTGAGGCAATCCTGAACGTTTGGGGATCTACCCTCACCCTAGCCCCCTATCCTCTGCCTGAAGATCTGGGCTACGTGGAAGGCCGCCTAGAGGGTGAGAAATTGCAAATTGAAAACCGCTGCTACCAAGGGGATCCCTTTCGCAAACTGCACCTGGAGCTGGCCCAGGCCGGGCAGAGCCTGGATATTCTCCATTGCGTTATGTTTCCGCAGCCGCAGTACCCGCTGCCGCTGTTCGGTTGCGACATTGTGGTCGGTCGCGGACAGGTGAGCGCCGCCATTGTCGATCTCTCGCCGGTGACCCCCAGCTTGCCCGATCTCTATATCCAGGAGCTGGAAGCGTTGGGATCCCATCTCGTCCCTTTCCAACACCGGCGCCGGTTGCCGGAGTGGGGCACGATTTTTTCTCCCTACTGTCTGTTCGTGCGTCCTGCCGACGAAGCAGAGGCCGAGCGCTTTTTACACTTTGCCTGCCGTTTCCTGGAAATTCACTGCCGGCTGGCGCAGCAGATCCCCCCACAGACGGATCCCGGCCAGATTTTGGCCCACTACCAGGGGCAGCAGCGCTATTGCAGCCAGCAACAGCAGAACGACCGCACCCGCCGCGTTTTGGAAAAAGCCTTCGGTCCCGCCTGGGCAGAGCGCTACATGAACACCGTCCTTTTCGATTTGCCTCCCAGTCCCGTGCAGATCTAGACGGGATCCCCTTGCAGCCGCTGCTGGATGCTCAAGGCCAATTTTTGCCCCAGGAACTCCGGCATGGCTGGAGTTGAATCCGGCCCCAGCAAGTAGAAAATAAAGCGCGTCTGCTTGCGGCGGAGCATCAAGTTGAGGTTAACAACGGTCAAATCCTCCTGCGCGAGGGCCGTCATCACCCGGTAAAACGCGCCCGGCTGGTTGTCCACATCCACCAGAAGTGTGGGCAAATGAAACACCGGGTCAAAATAAAAAGAAACCTGCACGTCTTTTAGTCCGGCCTTCAGATCAAACTCCAGCGCCAAGGTTTCATGAACGCGAAACACACCCGCCAGGCATTCGTGAATAGCCCGTTCTAGACTGAGCTTGGTTTGGGAAGATAGGCTGTGGCCATCGCGGGAGACGATGGTGCGGATAAACACCAGGTGAGGTGAGTAGATTTGCCCATAGAGATGGATGCCGTGCACCGAGAGATTAAAAGCGGTGAACACCCCAAACAGATCGCTGAGCAGGGAAGGTCGATTACGGTAGGCCAGACAGACCACCGTCTTGCGACCTTCGTCCTGCACCTGTACCACCGCCTTGCGGGTTTGGTAGAGGGCGTAGGCCAAGCGCAGATTTTGGGCCTGCACCTCGCTGCTGACAAACTGGCTGTAAAAAGGCGGAAAGCTCTGGTTAAAACGCCGCATCAGAGCGGATCGCGTCAGCGGGACGGAGTCCTTGCGGGTGCTGACTTTGAGCGGCTGAAGATCTTCATGGGCAGCCCTCTTCCGCGCTTCCCGATCCCCGGCAACTCCTAGAGAAGCCACCTTGGGCTGGGGAGTGCCCTGCTGTGCTGATTGCTCATCAGTTGACATCGACCTCGCCACCTGCGTTGCTCCTTCTCCATCGTTGCTCAGTACGCCCCAGCCAAACCCCATCTATCCGCAAAATCACTGAGGCTCGGAACGAATGTCAACGCTGCATCCAATTCTTGTTCAATGCTTTTGGACTTAATCTATCTCACAGGGCTGAGCTGGTCATCCAAAGAGCCGCTGAGGGTCATCCCCCAATTGGGGGGGCTCCCCCCCTTTTTTCGCTGCTGAACCGACGGCGTAAGCCTTCAAATCCTAGGATAGCCGGGATAGCTGGAGTAGGCTCTTAAAGCCTAAACTATGGATTGAGTAGAGTGCTGCAATTTTTGATATAAAGTGCCGCATTGAGTGCTGGCCGGCTGGGTGACATGAAGCGCTATCTTGTTGGCCATCACTTTGGTTTTTCCCTAGGTTTGTGAAGGGATCCCTGTGAGCAGAACTGTTGCCAATCCCACTCCGTTTTCGCCCGCACAAGCGCTGGACCCCGCTGGTGCTTGGTGGGATCTCAGTCTCATCGCCTCCCCTGCCCAAGAAGACCTGATCTTTTGGCGGCTGGAGAATTTTGGCTGTCGGGGCATGACCAGCCAAGCCTATGGCGAAGATCAGATTTGCATTCACGCCTATTTGCCTTGGCCTCACGTCAGCCTCTTGGATTTGGCAGCCCTCTCCCTGCGCCTGCAGCAAGATGCCCTCATTGCCGGTCAGCGGGTTCCGAAGCTGCGCTGGGAACGCATAGAGGCGGAAGATTGGAGCAGCAGTTGGAAGCAGCACTGGCAGCCCCAACCCATCGGGGATAAGTTGCTCATTTGTCCGGCCTGGCTGGAGCCGCCCCCTCACCCCGGTCGTCACCTGTTGCGGCTGGATCCCGGTATGGCCTTCGGCACGGGCACTCACCCCACCACGCAGCTCTGTCTGGAGTCGCTGGAGATGCGCCTGGAGGGCGGCGGGGGTGCCGAGGGAGTGACTGTGGCCGATGTGGGCTGTGGATCCGGGATTCTGTCGTTGGCGGCGGCCCTGCTGGGGGCGAAGCGGGTGTTTGCGGTGGACATCGACCCCCTGGCGGTGCAAGCCACGATGCACAACCGCGATCTCAACGGCCTGACGGATCGCATTGTGGTGGCTCAGGGCAGCCTGGAGCAGATTCCCGAAATGGTGGATGGGCTGGTGTGCAACATCCTGGCAGATGTGATCCTGGATATGATCCCGGAGTTTCGGCTGGTGGTGAAGGAGGGGGGATGGCTGATCCTCAGCGGCATCCTCATCGAGCAGGCCAAGTTGGTGGCGGAGATGCTGGAGGCCAACGAATGGGTGGTGGCAGCCCTCTGGCGACGGGGGGAATGGTGTTGTCTGAACGCACGCATGACCTGAACGCTTTGCCCCGATTGGCGATTGACCCGGCGCAGCGGGATCCCAGCGGTGTTCTCCATTTAACTGGTCTGCAACAGCACTACTTGCAGCGGGTGCGCCGCCTCAGGCCAGGGGATCTCTTTTTGGTTTTGGACGGCTCAGGCAAGCTGTGGGCGGCCCGTTGGCAAGCCCAGGGATCCCGAGTTGTGGGCGAGGTGGAGGTGCTGCCGCGGGAATTGCCTGTTTCTTTGCATCTGGGCTTGGCGGTGGTCAAAGGGCAGGGGTTTGACGAGGTGCTCCGCCAGGTTACCGAGCTGGGGGTGGCGCGCATTACTCCCCTGCTGACAGAGCGCACCGTGTTGGAACCGGGATCTGGGCGGCAGGAACGCTGGCAAAAAATTGTGCGGGAGGCCGCAGAACAATGTGAGCGGTTGCGCTGGCCTCAGGTTGATCCCCCTACCCCTTGGACAAGTTGGCTGGCGGAGCTACAAGCCGTTCGCGCTACTCGGACGGAGTCCTTTTGGTGGGGTATAGCCGTGGCTCGGCACAAAGCGCCCCCGCTGGTGCAAGCCCTGCCGAAGCTCAGGGATCCCGTCTTGGCCATAGCCATCGGCCCAGAGGGGGGCTGGACCGTTGCCGAACGTCGGCAAGCTGAGGAATATGGGGGGGTGTGCGTCTCCCTTGGCCCTACCATCTTGCGAGCTACCACCGCCGCTGTTGTTGCCACCAGCCAAATTGCCGCCACCTACTCCTGGTTGGACTCGAGCTTGGATCGGGGTCATTTGGCTCCGCTAGCGACGGGGAGTGTTGTCGCCGATAATCAATAACTAGGCCGTTTGCGTCAGCGGGACGGAGTCCTTTGACGAGAACAGCCATTGGCATAGCAGGCGGCCAGGCCCACCCCAGGGAGGGAGAACGAGAATGGAGATGATCCAGGCGGTGCGGGGCACCCGAGATATTCTGCCGCAGGAGGTGCGGCTCTGGCAGCAGGTGGAAGCCAGCGCCCGAGAGATCCTGGGACGGGCCAACTACCAAGAAATTCGCACCCCCATCCTGGAGTTGACGGAGCTCTTTGCCCGCAGCATTGGCAGTGCCACCGACGTGGTGGGCAAGGAGATGTACTCCTTCAGCACCCGTGGCGAGCAAGAGGTGAGCCTGCGCCCAGAGAACACAGCAGGTGTGGTGCGGGCCTACATCCAGCACGGGCTGCAAACGGCTGGAGATGTGCAACGCCTCTGGTATTGTGGGCCGATGTTTCGCTATGAGCGTCCCCAGGCGGGGCGGCAACGCCAGTTTCACCAGTTGGGGGTAGAGCTGCTGGGCAGCCGGGATCCCCGCGCCGATGCGGAAGTCATCGCCTTGGCCTGGGAGCTGTTGCAAGCGGTGGGGGCGGAGAACCTGAGCTTGCGGCTCAATTCCCTGGGGGATCCGCAGGACCGGCGGGCCTATCGCCAGGCCCTGGTGGACTACCTCACCCCCTTGCGGGAAAAGCTGGATCCCGACTCCCAAGAGCGCCTCACCCGCAACCCGCTGCGCATTCTGGATAGCAAGGATCCCCGCACCCGCGAGATTGCCGAGGGGGCCCCCAAGCTGCCGGATTACCTCGGCCCAGAATCGCGGGCTTTCTTCGAGCAGGTGCAAGCTCACCTGCAGATGTTGGATATTCCCTACCAGTTGGATCCCTACTTGGTGCGGGGCCTGGACTACTACACCGACACCGCCTTTGAGATCGTCTCACCTGACTTGGGATCCCAGAGTACCGTCTGTGGGGGCGGTCGCTACGACGGCTTGGTGGAAGAGCTGGGCGGGCCTTCAACCCCAGCGGTGGGCTGGGCCATCGGCATGGAGCGGCTGGTGCTGCTGTTGCAAAAGAAGCAAGGGGAGATCCCGCCAACATCGGTCGAGGTTTACGTGATCTCCCGTGGGGCGAAGGCTGAGGCCCAATCCCTCCGGATCGCTCAAGCGCTGCGCCGAGCCGGTTTCTGCACCGAGCTGGATCTGAGCGGCAGCGCCTTTGGCAAGCAGTTCAAACGGGCCAGCCGCAGCGGCGCAACTTGGGCTGTTGTGCTAGGGGATGCGGAAGCTGCAGCCGGAGAGGTACAGCTTAAGCACCTGCCTACAGGGCAACAGCAAACCCTTTTGCAAGCCGATCTGATTCAGTATCTGGCATGCCATTCGGGTCAGCAGTGCGGAGCACCTAAGGTGATGGAGCTATGTTAAATTTCTGGGTTCGGCGCGACGGCCAAGAAGACTGGCAGCCGGTACCAGCCGAGGGCGCAGTTCTGGAAGAAGATACCTACACCATTGTTGCCCGTTCGCCTCAGCCCCACTTCACCATCACGGTGGAAGTCCGGCAGCGTCCTCTGTCGTCGCAGAATCAGGGCCCTGACACCGCCCCGACTCCCCCACAAGTCCAAACCCGTTCTGTGCGCACCAACGATGAAGGGATCGGCATTATTTTGCCTGCCAGCCGCCTCACCCCTGGGTTTTGGGAATTGCACTGCCGAGATGCCGACTTGATCGCAGAACTGTTCGGTGAAACCGAGTTGGACAATTGTCTCCGTTTTCAGGTTGTGCCTGCCCCTCTGGAGCCGGAACGAGGGATCCCTGCCCCGGTGGCTGAAGAGGCCGGGTTTGAGCCCCCCCAGAAAAAAGAGGTCGCCATCCCGCCAGAGCTGTTTTCCCTAATGCACAGTGAATTGGAGGGATCCCCGGAGGAGGTGCTGGTGTTGACGGGGCGGATCGGCTGCAGCGGCGAGCTGCGGGTACAGGTTTGGCCAGAAGGGGAGGAGAGGCCGCTTTTCCAGGGACAACGGCAAATTCAACTCCCGGCGGGGGCGCGGACGGCGGTGTTCAGCATCCCCATCACCCTGCCCAGCCAAGTGTGGGCCCGTCCTTTACGGGGAGAACTGGCCCTTACTCCCTCCTCCTGGTGGGATCCAGAGCCGTCGCCTCAGACCCTGACCATCCCCTTTTCCATTCGCTGTCGCAGCCAAGAGGCAGGACTTCTTGGCGCAGGGATCCCCCTCCCGCAGCAGCAAGAGGAAGAGAGGCTGGCCGATGCTGCCAGTCCTGCCTCGACCGCAACCCTGCTCTCTCCCGAACGAACCTTGCAAAAGCTGCTGCGCATCTGGCAGCACAGTGCTCCTGCTGGAGGGGATCCCGGCTCGACTCAGCCGGCAGAGCCCTCTGCTAAGGCCGCACCCGAACCTAACCCCCAGCCTGCGGCGCCGATTTCCCCTCTTCCCTCACCCCCCCAAGCTGAGCCAATGGGCGAGGATGCCGCCCTGCCAGCCCCAGCAGGGAGCCCGGCCACCCCACCTCCGCCTGCATTCGCCCTGCCTGCCACCAGCAAGGACACCAAAAACTCGCCCCCGCCGCCAGAAGTGTGCCCGGCGCCACAACTGCTGGTGCCTGAGCAATTGCGAGCGGGCGACAATTTCGATGTGGTGCTGCGTTTGCCGGCCTTGGCCCCTGCCTCCGCCGCCGGCGCCGCCTCCCAGCCACCTTATTGGATCAAGTTTTGGGTCAAGCATGGCCGCACTCGCTCTTTGGTGGATGGCCCCCGTTGGTTGCTGGACTTCTCCCGTGACGAGCAGGGGCAGTGGCAAGCTTTAACCCGCATGACCATCCCTCCCGGAGTCCCTGAGCTGATCTTTGAAGCTTGGGCCGTCAGCCCGGATCGTCAGCAGCAGAGCGACCGAGTTACAGAGCACCGCTCTATCTTGCCTTAGGGATCCCTCGCTCTTGAGTCCTGTTTAGTCTTGGACGGAGCGCACCATCAGCACTGGGCAGCCGATGTGCACCCGCACATAGTCAGAGATGGAACGCCCCAACAGCCGATCCAAATCGGGAATGCTGCGGGCAATGGTAGGTCGGCGGTCAGGGGATCCCATCACCAGCAGATCGGCCTTGCTTTCTTCAGCCAGGCGGACAATCTCCGTAGCCGGATCCCCGACAGCCGTCAACACCTGGTGGCCGATTTGCCGGTTTTTGAGGATGTCGATTGCCCGATCTAGGGCCTCATCTCTACCTGGGTTGTCGGCATCCAACTGCACAGAGGCCAGGAAGATCTGGGCCCCTTGAATGCCGGAGATCAAGTCAAGGGCAGTGGCAAAGGCGGCCTGGGCAGCGGGGGAGTTGTTGAGGGCCACCATGACATGGCTGGGGTATTTGACGTAGGCGTCGTCTTTGACTAGCAGCATTGGGCAGGAGGCGAGCTGGAACACATATTGGCTCACCGAGTTCTGCAAAATGGCCATGATGCGGTTGCGCCCCCGGGATCCCATCACAATCAGCGGATTGGGCAGGGACTCGGCCACCTGCAGCACCACCACCTTGGGATCCCCTTCCACCAGTTGCGTGCTGATCTTTAGCCCTGGGCGGGGGGGGAAAGTCTGCAGGGTTTGGGCCAGCAGTTCCTGCCCCTTTTGCCAGGCAGCCCGCATCTCCTCGGCAGAGGTCTGGGAAGGCACCGCATGCAGCAATGTCACGTGGCACTGGGCAAAGGCCGGCAGAGACAGAAGGGTATGCACCATTTGCTCAGTGGGGCCGCTGCCATCGATGGCGGCAATGAGGTTCTCAAATCGAGACATGGGATCCGTTCTCCGGGCCGTAGTTTGCCAAGACTCATCCTAGATCTGCCCCTGCGGATCCCTGTTACCGTAGGGGATGTCCTGCAACATTTTGTTGGGTTTTAGTAACTTAGCCACACATAGCCGGTAAAGCCGCCGCCGGCATTGGTGTTGCGACCGGCCAGGAACTGAAACCCCCCCAAGCCCAGCGTTAACCCTCCCTCCAGCCGCCAGTTGAGCTGGCCCGAAAGCTTGAGGTTGTCGTAGTCGGGATCCTGAACCGCCAAATCTCCGAACAGCAAAGGTGCACCGTTGCCCAAGGTAAAATCTCCATCCAAAGCCAGGATGGCCTGCAGCTCAGGAGTCAAATCGGCCCCAAGGGTTAAGTTGGCCTTGAGGCGATCGCCGGGATAGCCCAGGTAGTCCCGGAACGTGAGGCAGGAGTCGAAAAAGGCAGGCAGGGATCCCAACTGGGTATTGGCTGCCGCCCCAACTTTGAGATCATAGCCGAAGACGCCGTACCCCAAGGGCAGGGGAATGTCTTGGGTGGCATATCCGGGCGGGATCAAGGCCGTTAGCTGAGCCGAGAAGAAGGGATCCCCGTTCCCCCAAGTATGGCGCAGGCCCAGTTCCAGATCCCGCAGGCCCTGGTTGCGCTGGGTAACGGTGTCAGCCCCGCTGGCAAAGCGATTTTCGATGAAAACGTAGCTGGTGTTGAGGTTGAGAGTGAGCTGATCGCTAAGGCCAGTCTCGGCGAAAAGGTTGAGGCGGGTTTCTCCGTACTCCGAAAGGGCCGGCTGCAGGCGTCCCCCCTGATCAAAGCGGGTGCGAGGCCGATAGACCTCCGGCTGCAGCGAAAAAAAAGTCTTGCCGGCACCGCGGGGAAAACCGCATCCTGCCCAGGCCGGCAGCTCCGGCGGCATTGTGCTGACCACCAGACTCACCAGCAGGCTTGCCCTTAGAAATCTCAGCTTCTCCATGGCAGGGATCCCGGCAGCTTCAGGGGGATTGTATCCCCAGGATTAAGCTCTGGGCCAAGATCCGGGACAAAACCGGCTTTGGAACGACTGCTAACTATGAGGTGGCAGCCGGTAGGCCCACCTGTGCCCGGAATTGGCGAGCGGCGGTCAGCGCTCCGAAGGGATCCCCCTTATACAGGCCGTAGTGCATCAAGGACAGGTGCCGCAGCCCCAGTTGAGACACTTCCCGCAGCCACTCCGGCTGGCTCATGAGCTGAAAGTCTGTATGGACGGTGTCGGCCCGTCCGCCACTGGGGTGCTTGTCTTTGATGGAGGGCTCGTAGTGGGCCAACATCAGGTTGGAGTGGATAGGGGAAAACAGGCGGCAACAGAGGCGGATTTGCTCTGGGTTGCCGGGATCCGGGCCGTTCAGCTCTGGGTTAAACTCCCCTGGCCGCCGCTGGCGCATCGACTGGAAGGCGATCCCGTCCATCCGGCTCAGGGTCTCGGCAAAGGGCTCCACCATGCTGCGGCCTGCCCCCCGGGAAGGGTCGTCAAAGGTGGCAATCCAGCCCCCCCAGCACAGGGCTACTTCGGCTGCCGGCAGCCGCTCCTTGATGGCTTGGCGGGCTGTGAGGACATTGCGCATTAGGGCTTGGTAGTAGAAAGCAGTGTCGGCGTTGTAGGTATCTGCTGGGATCCGCCAATAGGAAAACTCCGTGGCCAGGCTCCAATAGGTAGGGCGGCCTTGGGGGTTGGCTTGAGCGATATAGCCGGCCAATTCGGCTACATCCTGGACAAACTGCTTGGAGATGTGGTAATCGCCGCAGGGGCGGTGGGTGTCGTCTTCCCAGGTGATGATGTGGAGGGTATAGCCCCGCTCAAACCACTGCCGCAAAAGCCCGGCCTGGTGCCAGTTGCGCCAAAAGGAGAGATCCCCCTGGCGGTGATCAAAGCTGTTCAGCCAGCCGCTCAGGAAATGGGGATCCCACCCCTGCGCCACTGCCGCCACCTGCGGATCCGACTCGATTTCCCAGAGGAAGCGACCGGGATCCTCGCCAATGCCCACCTGCCAGCGGGCCAGCAGCTCTGACAAGTTCATGCTTCCCGTCTCGGCATTTTCCGGGCTGCGACTCCCCTGCTGACTCAAAAACTCCTGGCCACAGCCGGCAACCCCATAGGCAGCCAGCAGCGCTCCGCCCGCTTGCAGCACCTGTCGCCGCTGCCAGGATCGTCTCCTTTTCATCTCCTCTCCTCCTGCGGTTCCTCTTGGTGTTGGCGAGCCCACAGCTGCACTTGGGGGGAGCTATAAACCTCCCTGAAGCCCGGCAGCCCCTCAAAATTGAGCTCAGGCCAAAATTGCAGGATGCGATCGGCGCTCTGCAAGGGATCCGCCAGCCCCGCTACCAAGAGGTAGTCCACCCTTTCCTGGGGATGCTGAAGGGCCAGGGCAAACTCGTACTGGTGAGGAGTAAGGAAAGAGCGGGGATCCCTTGCCCAAAAGATAGCCTCAAAGTGGATGTCGTCGTCCACCAGCACTTTTTGTCCGGGCAACAGGTGGCGATAGAGATACTGCCCAACCTGGCGCTTTTCCTGCCGCAGCCTCCGCCAGTCTTCTAGGGCTTGCCCAGCAGAGGTTACTTCATACAGGTTTTGGGCAGCTTCCAACTCGCCACTAAGGGGCACTAACCCTGCCACCAGCCGTTCCCAGAGATCCCGCTCCTCGGCCACCAGGGGCATGAGGAAACCCGGCTCTTGGCTCACCCCATAACCGGCAGTGAGGCAGTTCAACCCCAAGAGGGCAGTGATCAACAGGCGCTTAGCCCAGCCGGGGCCGGCTCCGCGACACAAGTAGGCGCCCATCAGCAAAGGCAGCGGCACCCAGAAAAGGCCAAAGCGGCTCAGCTCCCGCAAAAACAGCCCCTGCCCTAGAGAAGCCAGCAGGATGACCAGCGGCATCCCCCAGACCAGAGCCCATACCCAGCGACCCGGGCCTCGGCCCAGCAGGGATCCCAGCCCCAACAGCAGATAGGCAGGGGCCAGCACCGCCAGCCATTTCCCAGCCTCCAGCACCCCCCGCCAGCCACCCGCCTGCTGCAAGTCTTCCCGCAATTGCGGCAGCCGCAGACCGCTGCCCACCTGGTAGGTGAAAGCCCAGGGATCCCCTACCGACAGCCAGTTCACGTACAGCCAGCTCAACATCAGGGCCAGGCTGATAAACCCTGCCACCAGCAGCGAAGCCAGCCGAAAACCCCAGGACTGTTTGCGAAAAGCCAACAGCAGCACCCCTGCCACCCAGGGCAGCAGCCACCCACTTTCCCAACGCAGCACCATCAGAGGCCCCAGCGCCAGCCCAATGAGCAGTAGCCGTAGCGCAATGGGCAGCTCGCCAGAATCCGCCCCAGTCTCTGCCCTGGCCTGCTCCTCTTTACTCAAGGGAAACAGCAGGGCCATGTTCACCCCCACCAACCCTGCTGTGGCTGTCCAAACAGGGCTGCGCAGCAGCATCAAGATCAAAGTCGGCTGCACCACCATCAACAAACCCCACAGCCAGCGCCATCCCACTTCCACCGGCAAGCCGCGCAACTGCCGCCACGTCCAGCCCAGCAGCAAAGAGCCCAAGATGGTCTGCAGCAACAGCGGGGATCGTCCCAGAATGGCCGTAGCCAGCACCAGCGAAGGGGGAAAAGTGGTGCCCACGACGGGCAGGCGGGGATCCGGCCCCAAGGCCGCTACGGATCCCTTATAGCCAAGAAACTGCATCTCCAAGCTCACCCAGCTCCAGCCTTCCTTCAAACCCCACAGAAGGCTAGCCAGCAGCAGAAACAGGATCCCGGTAGACCCGAAGAGCCGCAAGAAAGCCCTGAGCCTGTTGAGAAACATGGGTTACTTCAGTAGCTTCAAGAATTTAGAATTAATTGGAGATTAATTGGAGGGTAACTGGTTAAATCGCCAATCGAGCCTCAAGAGCTATTTAGTGTTAATGAGAACATGTCTCAAGTAGGGCGTGGGGATGGGCTGACGTGTCTAGGCACTGGACACAGGGATAGACTAGCATTCCCTGTCTTGAGAGTCTTTTTCTACGAGTTTTGGCGTAGGCCAATTCAGCCATATTGTCGATGAGGAGGTCTCGGATTCTGAGAGAGGATGGGGACGACTTTGCAAGGACATGATCTTATGTTGCAGGCTGTGCGGGACGTGAATGAAGCAGCAGTTCCAGCGCTTGAGCTAGTGCCCTCTCAAGCAGAGACCCGTCCCTGGGGATCCTTCTGGGTTTTGGATGAAGGCCCGATGTACAAGATCAAGCGCATCGAGGTGAAGCCCGGCCATCGGCTCAGCCTGCAGATGCACTACCACCGCAGCGAGCACTGGATCGTGGTCAGGGGCACAGCGAAGGTTACCCGTGGAGAAGAGGTGATGCTGCTGAGCTCCAACGAGTCCACCTACATTCCCCCCTGCACCAAGCACCGCCTGGAAAACCCCGGCACCCTTCCCTTGGTGTTGAT